>NZ_BORB01000020.1:0-71153 GCF_018332955.1 Lederbergia ruris | reverse complement strand
TTCGCCCTTGTTAGCCTGAATTCAAACCATTGGCGTGTTTGTCAAGAGCGATTGCGGCAGCTTACCACCACATTTAGACCTTAGAGCTACTTTAGGCTTTTGTTTTCATAGAATTTTTGACACTACCAATGTTTACGTTAAACACGCGTTCAATCATAGCACTTTCAAGTTCATCCTTTAGTTTCTTTTTCAAATTCCTATCTTTTTTACTATAAATTAACGAATAAAGTAATAGGGGAAACGGATATGCCGCTCTATTCCTGTGATAATAGACCTGGACAATTAGACACTTTATGGCGTTGTTTAAAGTAAAACCATTTTAAACGAAACCATCTCCCTCTTTTAAACGTAGATGGGATAAGTGCTTAATTATAAGTAATAGAGAGCAAGTTTGACAGATGACAAATGGGAGGAGAGTGGAATATGATTGTTGTCACAACTGAACAAATCGCGAATCACAAAGTAACTGAAGTGAAAGGACCTGTATTTGGATTAACTGTTCGAGCACGTGGGGTTGGAAAGGATATATTTGCTTCTTTGAAAGGCTTAGTTGGCGGAGAAATTAGCGAATACACAGAAATGCTAGAGGATGCTCGAAAACAAGCGCTAGACCGGATGGTTGAAAATGCTAAGGCGATGGGTGCCAATGCGATTATTATGGTGCGCTTTGACTCAGGGGAAATCGGCCAGAACATGAGTGAAATTGTCGCATACGGAACAGCTGTTATCGCAGAAGAGGTATAGAGAAGATGGCCGTGGTGCTTAGCTTCTACGGTTTAAGCATGATTGCTCTTATCGTTTTGGCCATCGGGTCATGGTTTGTTTGGGATCGCCGCTATAAAAAGCAACCAGATCAAACTATACCTGAGGGATATATCCGAACAAAGGAAGTTTTTATCGATCCTACGACTAAGAAAAAAATGGTCGTTTATTTTCACCCCGAAACAGGAGATAGAATTTATAAAGAAGAACCCTGAAGCCGTATTCAGGGTTCTTTAAGTGGTTTTTTCCATTAAATCGTAGTAGGATACACCTCCAGCCTCTATAAACTTTTTAAACTTTGATAATTAACCCAATTCGACAAAATGAATTCTGAAGAGGTTAGAAGCGTGTTATAATAAAGTATATTTTGCAACTAAGAATGTCATGGGGTGCTTTGTTTGAAGGATAAGCTACTACAATTCGTCAAAATTATATTTCCATTGGTGCTATTGATCTTAGCAGGGACGGAACTAGGTGAAATTGTGAGAAGCACAGATTTTCATCTGTTAAGCAATCAAATCAGAAATATGAATGATTATATGATTCTCTTTCTATTTATTGCGGCCATGATAGCCATTTCCCCCATGTTTTTATACGATATAATTCTCTTGAGGGCATTGAACGTTAGACGATCCATCCTAACGACCATGAAACAGTCCTTTATAGTGAATTCCATTTCTAATTTTATTGGCTTTGGAGGAATTGCGGGCTTGATGCTGAGAAGTTTTTATTATTCTCCTTATAAAAGAAATAAGTTAAATTTTTTAAAAAACGTGACCTCTGTCACCTTATTTTCCTTAACAGGAATGTCCGTCTTGGCCTGGGTTGCCTTGGTTGGGTATCGTCATTTCCCTCTATTCTCGGAAACACCTTTTTCTGTTTTCATTGTGTTGGCGATGGGGCTTTACCTTCCCATTATGATTGGCTTTCATCTTTTTCAGCGAAAACAAGGGAAGCCTTCTCTGATAAATAAAACGACCGGAATTCAGCTTGTTCTCTCCTCTATTTTAGAATGGTCCGCGATCATCGTGATCATTTGGTTGATTACTTTTTCCCTTCATATTCCGATTGGCTTTTTTCAATTACTGCCGATCTTTATTGTCGCATCCTGTGCGGGAAATTTAAGTATGATTCCTGGTGGGATCGGTTCCTTTGATGTGGTCTTTCTATGGGGAATGGAAAGCTATGGGATTCTAGATGAAAATGTTCTTGTGTTACTGATTTTCTATCGTCTTAGTTATTTGGTTATTCCGTTTTTAATATCTGCTATTTTGTTTATGATAGATTATTCAAACAGAAGGAGGTATTCAGGAAATATAGTTTAAAATGGATGTCTGGCTTCATTATATTCTACTTTATAGAAAAAAGGGCCCCTAGATGACCCCTTTTTCATTAGACCTGCAGGACGTTTGTCACAAAGCGTGGCGATTGTTGTCACGAATTCAGGCCAATAGGACGTTGGTCAAGACGGCGAAGGCATGCGAAAGCGGCGCCTTTAGCCGTTTATCCTTTGTTCATTCATTTGATCCTTATATCTGCACTCTATCTGTCTGTTTTAACTCTTCTAAAGATGAACAACCGATTCCGAACATGGCCATCTTTAATTCCAATTCTCGCGTTTCCATTACACGCATAACGTCTTCCGTCGATTGCGTTGCTTCTTTTAGAATGGACCGTCCAAATCCAACCATATCTGCGCCAATGGCAATGGCTTTGGCTGCGTCTAAGCCTGTCCTCATCCCACCACTAGCCACAATCGGTTGTTTCTCAATCTGCTTGGCTACGGACATTACGCACTCAGCCGTTGGGATCCCCCATTCACTAAAGGCCTCTGCCGCCTCAGCTTTCACTTTATCTTTCGCCCGGAATTTCTCGACCTGACTCCAAGAAGTACCGCCAGCTCCGGCTACATCAATAAAGGCGATTCCCACATCAGTCAGCTTTTTGGCTATCGTTCCATCAATCCCCCAGCCTACTTCCTTAACGCCAACAGGAACATCTAGCTTCTCACAAAGCTCTTCTATTTTCCCTAGCAAGCTTTTGAAATTTGTATTTCCTTCTTGCTGGATAACTTCCTGAATACTATTTAAATGCAGAACAAGCATATTCGCATCCGTAATCTCAATAATTTGCTTACATTCTTCTATCCCAAATCCGTAATTCAATTGCACGGCCCCAAGGTTCGTAATAATCGGGACATAGGGTGCATATTTTCTCACTTGAAAAGAAGAACGGTGCTCCTTACTTTCGATTAAAGCACGTGTGGAACCAAGAGCTAATGTCCACCCTCGTTGTTCAGCGGCTTCCGCTAAATGACGATTAATCGATTCTGCTAAAGCCGCTCCCCCTGTCATCGAGCTAATCAAGAAGGGAGTTTTTAATGCATGATCTAAAAAATCCGTTTTTAAATTGATTTCTGCAAAGTCTATTTCCGGTAAAGCATTATGGATAAAGGAAATTTTTTCAAAACCAGTTGATATATGATCGCCTGTTACTTTTTCATTTAGTGTAATCTCAATATGTTCCGATTTTCTTTTATGAATCGAATCAGACATGATGACACCTTCTTTCTATTCAGTATAAAAACTTACATATCCTATTTAACATGAGCCCCAAGAGTGGAGACCTGCAGGGGTAACGGAAGGATCTGCTGCTTCTCCCATTTCTCACGCAATTCCTTGGCCGCTTGCTCGCCTTTTACAAACGCAATACCACAATCCCCGCCACCAGCGCCAGAAGATTTGCCACTCCCATACTCATCAGCTACTTTAATCAAGGTTTTTATTTCCTTTGTTTCAATCCCAGCCTTCGCCTCTTGATCTAAGAGTAATAACGCTTGGCGATTTTTTCTTAATGATTGTATAGCCATTTGGCAATTATTCGCTGCAAATCCCGTCAATATACTTTGAACCGCCTCTTGACTTTGCTGTAAAAAAGATTGGTAATAAACTGGATCTTTATCTTTTAATTGGTGCACCTTGCGAACCATTGGGCCCGTTGCTGCTGCCTGGCCTGTCCAACCTACACAGAGCTGCAAGGATGGTGGAGGAGTGACTTCTTGAATGGTAAGCCCTGGCCAAACTGCTTCGATTAAAGCAGTAATCGATACCCCTGTTTTAATCTGTTTCAGCAACCAATCAGGATCAAAGGTAGAATAGGACAGCCAATTCCCAAAGGTTGCAGCGGCAATATCCGCACATGATCCATTTCCCTGCGTTTGATAATGAGCCATTGCTGCCAGTTTGAAAATAACGCGTTTAGAGGAAGCATTTAATTCAAACCCGTGTAGCGCCCATAAAGAAGTGACCACAGCCACGACGACTGCCGCACTAGAGCCAAGTCCATACTTCCTTCCTGATGGATCATCTAATTCGCTTGTGATGGTTAATGTAAATGGGAGAGATGTTCTATTCTGTTCGTGAAGATATCGATCCCAAATCAAAATAGCCGCTCGGATAAAGGCAAACTTTGGATTCGATTCCCAAAGGTACTTATGTTCCTCTTCTTCCCAAGCCATTTTTTCGATTCCCCATTGCGGAAGATAAATTTCGTTTTGATCACTTTTCTGTATAGTGGCTGTTATGTAACGATCCACTGCAATGACAATGGCCGGTTGTCCTGGTTCTGTTACGGCATATTCGCCAGCGACAAAAAGTTTCCCGGGTACTCTCACTTCGATTGCATCAGACACTTTCTCCCCCCTTTCATCGTACACCTACTTTTAAAGATAACTTACCCCATTTCCGGGATGACAAATAAACACATCTTGCACAGTTGGGAGAGATTTTAAGACCTGGCACACCTTTTCTTCATTATGAGGTTCACATAATACTTTTACATTTGGACCAGCATCAATCGTAAAATAGGCTTGAATGCCTTGCATTCGCAACTCCTGGACCTGCTCCATCACATCAAAGGTGGCACTTTGCCAATACATGAATGGAGGATTTGCCCCTAAAGTTGTCGCATGCATTTTCATTGCATTGCTCTCCAAAACCATTCCTAACCTTTCAAAGTCTCGTTGAAAAATAGCTTCTTTGGCTAGTTGCATATCTTTTTCAACCGCTTCAAGCCAACCTGTATAAAAAGGGGACGTTTCGACCGTTCTCTTCATCCCTTCACGACTTAATACTTTCTTTCGCTTTGATTCAACCAAGACGGACAAAATAGAAAGATCCCATTCATTTTGCTCCAGAATGGGAACGGCATGGGAATCAAGCCCGTCCTTTCTTTCACCTTTTTTCCATTCCACAAATCCACCATAGATCGAACGACATGCTGATCCAGATCCTTGGCGGGCTAATACAGACAGTTGAGGCTCACTTAACTCAAGGCCGACTGCCTTTGTAGCGGCTGCCGCTAAAGCCGCAAAGCCGGAAGCAGAAGATGCAAATCCTGCTGCTGTCGGCACATGGTTTATAGAATCCACTGTCGCAGCCCATTGTCCTCCCGTTTGCTTCCGGATGATATCTAAAAAACGGCTAATTTTACGTGTTTCTTCTGCTCCTTCTTGTTGGCCATTGAGAAGAAAAACATCTTCTTTTCGATCTGTATGAATGTGTACGGTTGTGGTCGTAGAAAATTGATCTAATGTGATGGATAAATTGCTATTCATTGGAAGGAAAAGCTGTTCATCTCTTTTTCCCCAATATTTAATTAAAGCAATATTTGTATTTGCTTTAGCTGTGGCCCTCATCCTAACACTCCTATTTATCCTGTATTAACGGGCAATAAGACCCCACCTAAAAACTTAATCAATAATATAAGACCAAGTTTGTGCTGCCCCGTTCTGTAATAATCCTTCCGCTAAATTTTTAGCATGTTCAAGACTCGAAGCGAGTGCAATCATACAACCGCCCTTTCCTCCGCCAGTCAATTTAGCTCCAAGGGCACCCCATTCTTTTGCGACTTGCACTAAATGGTCTAATTCTGTATCACTTACTCCTAATTTCTTTAATTCACTATGAGCAGCATCCATCATTTTCCCTACAAAAAGTGAATTTCCCTCCGCTAAAGCTGCTTTTGTCCGCAACGTATAATCACCTAATAGATCGATTGAATGTTTAACTTTATTTGGAGAAATGAGGCTATTTTTACGAATGGATTCAACGGCTTCCAAAGTCCCACCGATACGCCCTGTATCCGCTACGACAAGATGTAGGGGTAACTTGATGTCAACAGGGTGTATCGCTCCATCTTTTTCAAACCATAATGGTTGATCACTTGATGCCGCAACCATGTCAATGCCACTCGGATTACCGTGGGCAAAGGTTTCAGAAATATGGACTAACTCTAACAGCTTTGTTTTCGAGAGTTTTTGTTCAAAGTATTGATATAAGCTTTTCACAACAGCGATGGCACTTGATGCACTCGATCCTAATCCCCGACCGATCGGGACGGAGGAGTCAATCTGAATGTGCAAGCCCTCTGCAGGCTGTTTTAAATTTTTCAAAGTCTCGGTAATGCATGCAGTGATTCCTTTTAAATCCCTTGGTGCTTCTTCTAGCTTCCCTACAAAATAACGACAAGACAGAAAAAGATCGCCGGATATTTCCTTCACGCTTGAAACGACTTCAAGCGATGGGAACGGAAGGGCAATGGCGGGTTTTCCATATACTACGGCGTGCTCACCGATTAAAATAATTTTACTATGAGCACGGCCGATCGCTGTCTTCTGTTGTATTGTCATCATCTGTTCCCTCTCCTTATCGTTGACTGGGATGTACTCACAGCCTAGAAACCGGCGATTTTAGATATTAGCCATGGCGCGGCATATAAAACCATAAATTGTACCCCATAGTGAATACCTAAACGGTGAAGGAAGCCTGAAACAAGGCCAATTAAGAAGACTCCACCAATATTAAGCCAGCCACCGTCCATATAGGACAATAATAACACAAGCCCAAAAAACAATCCTAAAATCGCTTCATGTGGCACCCATTTAAACACAAACGCACAGATTTCCTGAGAATATTTCACTACAACAAAGTAGGTCATCCCCAAAGCTACAACGGCGCCAATAATCGTTGCCCAAATAAAATCCGCTGTGCTTAATATGTGATGTAAATTATGATCTAAATTAAAAACCGGCGGTGCATTAAACAAGGCATTCCCAGGTCCGATTGCGACAGGTGATAAAGGAATCCCTAACGCAATTAACGGAATCAAAGTACCAGCAATATAGGTGGCGTTTGTGAGAGCGTCCATAGAAGATATTGCGCGTGACGCTTTTTTGACCGGGTCTTTGATCCGACTGGAAAATAGTTCACCAAGCAAACTTGTCATCCCTACTGGACTCATAATGAACGTGATCGAGCCAATAAAAGAAGCCAATGCGCTTGTCCCAATTTCTGACTTCGTCAAAATCTTAAATGGATTGGGAAACTCTTTTGTCTTTTTTCTTTTACGGAGCACAATCGATTTAAGACCAAAACGTTCTAAGCGATCCCTTTTGTCATTATTAAGTAGTTCAAAAAGGGTTAAAATAACAGGCCCAATCGTAATGCCTAGAAAGAAGGAGACAAATACATTCGTATCTTCCGGAACTGTTCCAAGCCCCCAATATAAATGTCGTAAAGACTGAATAAGAATTGCAAATGGAATAATCGATACCAATGCAATCCATCTGTTCTTACTCATAAGCGCAAGAATGACGGCTCCGATGAAGAAAAGTGGATCTGCATATTCTTTAATTACATCAGATAATGGAATTAAAGCGTTAGCGAGGAGGAGACTTACAGGCACAGCCACAAATGTTCCAATCACTGAACCTGAGGCCATCTTGCGAATACTAACATCTGGCTTTCCATACTTCTTTAACGTAACGGCATGTTCGACCATGGGGGCGGCCATAACTCCGCCGGGTACACCCGCCACCGCAACGGGAACAGAGTCTGTTAATTTATTAGCCACAATCGCAGACATGAAAAAGGTCAAAACGACAATTGGTTGGATTCCCATTAATACGAGCGCAAGTATAACAGGAGCAATTGTCGCTGTTTCATCCGTCCCCGGAGCAATCCCAATTATTGTATATATAATCGCTGCTAAAACAGCCGCCATAATCATTTGTAATATTAAATTGACATCCATATTTTAATCCTCATCCTCAATCATTTCAAACGTTCTCTTTGGTTTCACAATCATACTGCTAATGATAAAACCGACTATAGCACCGGCAAGGCCGAAAAACAACGGTTTTGGGGGTTCCGCAGGAGCCAAGAAATAAGCACTTAAAGTCGTCACACTACAAATCGCTAGTGAAAGAATCAGTTCTTTCAAATTCACTAGATCTTCCCAAACTTCAATATTCTTTTTTTCATTCGGGTCATTCTCTTTTCGCAATTCTAATCCTCTCCCTAAAAGCTATAACCTGCTGTACAAACAGTCCAATTCTTATTCTATTATAATGTAATTGAGAAACGTTATCAAATAAGGGATGGCGGGACTGCTGTTTTACCCTTCGCTGTTTGACAACTAAATAGGCTGAGGGACAAACGTCTATACCGAACTTTTTCATTATGCTTATAGGATGCTCCTTTTTGCAAAGAGTCATGCAGGACACGATCCCTTTCTTGCATGTGACCGATCTTAAAAGACATCTTACCTTTATTCAAAAGACGGAAATAAAGATTATATATATGATGTAAATAACAAATAGCAATGACATGGAGGTCAAGGATGATGATCAAGGTTCAAAACTTGCACAAATCATATAAAGGGAAGTCTGTACTACGAGGGCTTCATTTTCAAGCCAATCAAAGAGAAATTATTGGAGTCATCGGAAAAAACGGGGCGGGAAAGTCGACATTTCTTGAAATTATCATGACACTCAAAAGTTATGACAAAGGCGAAGTAGCCGTATTTGACCAAGACTTACAAAAACTTTCGGAACAACAGCAACAGGCTATAAGGGCCAATATCTCAGCCGTCTTACAACCAACCCAATTTTATAAAAATCTTAAGGTAGAAGAGTTACTTCGTCTTTTCAAAGCGTATTATCGATCCGATATTGACATCAAACAAATTATGAAAGATTTCAAGCTAGAATCCCATAAGAAAACGTATTTCGAAAAATTATCGGGTGGTTGGAAACAAAAGGTTAGTTTAGCTATCGCCTTTTTGTCTAAGCCAAAATTGATTATTTTGGATGAACCAACAACAGGCCTGGATCCACATATGCGGAATACCCTTTGGGCCTATATTACCGAATATAATCGGAAAACAGGTGCAACGGTCATTCTTACCACCCATTATATGGATGAAGTGGAGACGTACTGTGATAAAGTCTTGCTGATCAATGATGGGAAAGCGGAGATTTTTACTACTCCTGAGAATATTCTAGCACTTGGCTACTCATCGATTAACGATTTTTATTTACAAAATGTTTATGAAACCGTGTAATCTCAAAATATAAAATCGGAGGGAACGTTCATGTTACTCACACAATTACGTTATGACTTAATGATGTTTTCAAGAGAAATTTTTTACTTAGTCTTCTCCCTTATAATTCCACCTGTTACGTATGTCTTTATGGGGCAATTATTTGGAGAAAATTCGTATGCTGGCGGTTTAAGCTATGCTGAAACATATACACCTTCTTTTATTTTACTTATTACATTTTCGGTCATTTTCCTGGCCTTTGGATTTGAACAAGTGCTGAACCGCTCAAGCGGGGTCGAAAAAAGGGTACTACTTTCACCTGTTCCCAAGAAAGTATTATTGGTTTCTAGCATTTTAAAATCAACGATCATTACTAGTTTTGGTTATTTTATGATTCAGTTACTTGGAATTTTGATCTATGATGTCCCCTTTCATTTTCTTGGATTTCTCGTTTCATACATCTTTTTCATTCTATTAAATGCCATCTTACTCATAATCGCATCTGCTGTCTATTCCTTATTCCAAGATATGAAAAATGCCTTAATTTTTTCAATTGTGCTCTTTCAAGTTGTCATGTTTACTGGAGATTTCGCTTTACCAATTCAGATGATGCCTAAGTTTATTCAAATCATCGCTCATCTAAATCCCCTATATCACATGAATCATTTATTTATTGATATTTGGAATAACCAAGTTCATTTTCATACAGATACCTTTTTATCGATTGGCTATATTCTTATTCTTGTCATTATTTCTTACTTTATCATTCAAATAAAGAAAAAACCCGTATAATAGGGAGAAGAAAAATGGTGGAGGACGATTTAGATGAAGATATCCCTAGACATCGATCAAGATCATGAACAAACAAAGGTGACCATTCATTGCAAAGAACTCGATGATTCCGTCCAAGAAATCTTAGATTTTTTAAAAGGGAAGGAAACAGAATTCATTATTGGGAAAGATGGCGAGATGCAACATATTTTAAAGCCTCAAGACATTCATTATTTCCATACAGAGGCGGAAACCGTTGTCGCCGTGACATCAGCGGGATCCTTTAAATTGAAAGAAAAGTTATATGAGTTGGAAGAAATGCTTCCATCTACAAAATTTGTACGTTTGTCCAAATCAGTGATCGCCAATTTGCATGAATTGAATCGATTCGAACCCTCTTTCAATGGAACACTCTGTGTCCATTTCAAATCTGGTGCCAAAGAGTACGTGACAAGGCACTATGTTAAAAACATTAAAGAATCATTGAAAATGAATAGGAGGAAAAACAGATGAAGAAATTTTTATTCCAAAGCATCATTGGGATTTTATTCGGCGCCTTCATAGCTGTCCTAATCACCAATATCATTTATTTTAAAGGATCAGATCTGTTAGATGGTCAACTTTTTCTTAAAAATTCCCTTGCCTGTCTTTTCTGTGGATGGTTTTTCTCTGTCACCCCTCTTCTCTTTGAGATTAAAACACTAAAATTACCACAGCAAACCGGCTTACATTTCGTCTCAGTTGCGATTCTATACTTTATTTTATCCTTTAGTATTGGCTGGATCCCTTTTACTTTAAAAAGCGTTCTATTGTTTGCCGGACTATTCCTTCTCATTTATACTGGCATATGGATTGGATTTTATCTCTATTTCCGGAATGAAGCGAAAAAGCTAAACGATGATCTATTAAAAATCTGACAACAAAGCGAAGCTGGGGACTCACTCACCCCAGCTTCACTCATTATTTATACTTTTCCATGATTTCCTCTATTGATTGATTCAGAGCCTTTACATTCACTTCTTGAACAGGGTGATCTTGAATCCCATATCTCTTTTTTAGTTCCAAAATCCGGAGCACACTTTCATCGATTCTCTTTTCACTCAATTCTCCTGCTTCCACCGCGTGAACGAGTGCATCAATCGCGGCTGTGGCATTATCATATTCGTGAGCAATTAAAATGATATCACTTCCTGCCTTGACAGATTGGACGGCTGCTTCCCCGATATCATAATGATTGGTAATGGCCTTCATCGTCATGTCATCGGTCACCACAACACCATTAAAACCCAACTGTTTCCTTAACATGTCAGTGATCACCGTTTCGGACATAGATGATGGATAGGTTGGATCTATCTCCGGTAGTAAAATATGGGCGACCATGACCATATCGGCTCCCTTATCAATCGCCTCTTGGAACGGAATCAGTTCAAGCTGCTCCAATTCTTCGGTGGATTTGCCAATCACAGGTAAATCTAAATGAGAATCCACGATTGTATCCCCATGTCCGGGAAAATGCTTGATCACAGACATGATTTGTTGTGACTGGATTCCTTTCATCGTTTCGATCCCCAAGCGGCTGACAAGCTGAGGGTCGGGACCAAACGAACGATCATTAATCACAGGATTATCTGGATTACTATTTACATCCAGTACAGGGGCGAAGTCCAGGTTAAATCCGAATGCTTTAACCTGCTTCCCAAGTATCTGCCCCACTTCAAAGGAAAAGGCTGGGTTATTTATAATCCCAATCTCTTCATTCGTCGGCAATTTCAAAACTTCTTCCGGAAATCTAGATATCCGTCCTCCTTCTTGATCCACCCCTAGGAAAAGTGGAATGGAATTTGTTGCATTTTTCTTCTTTATGTCATTTAATAAGGTCGTCAATTGTTCCGTGTTTTGCAGATTAGCTGCGAAAAAGATGAAGCCGCCAACTTGATGATGCTGAATCAGCTTTTTTGTCCCCTCGTCCATCTCTGTCCCATCAGGACCCGCAAAAATCATTTGGCCAATTTTTTCACGTATATCCATGGCGTTCAGTTGATCTGTCAAATCCTTTTGTGACCTTACACCAGGAGTAGATTGTCCCTGCCAAGTTCGCCAGAAAAAATAAGCCGTCATTCCAAGCACAATAATGACCAAACAAATAAGCACTTTTTTAATCATATGAACCATCCTCATTAAGAACTTTCTTTAGACTATCCTATTCTTTAATTTCCAACAATACCCCTTTGTAAATTAAATATTGACTTTTCAATCTCTAACTGCTACAGTGACAGTAACTAAAAACGGAAGGGTGACCCAATTAGATGAAGAACTAATCCTATTTTTTGAAAACAATCGAGCGAAACGTGATAAAGAACAGATGTTTATCTGTCCTCTTTCACATGTCTTCGAACGGGCTTTTCAGAATAGGATTGGTTTTACTTATTGGGCAAAAGGGGATTCGTGTCTCTTTTTGTGTTGCCCGTATGCCTCCTATTCTGACTATAATAGGGGGCTTTTTTGTCTCCTAATCTCAAAATGTGGAGATGATTTGATCGTGTTATTAGAAGCAATCGAGCTAAAGTATTATGTGAAGGATCGTCTATTATTAGAAATTGAACATTTGCAAATTCAGGAAAAACACCGAATTGGCTTGGTCGGGAAAAATGGAAGTGGAAAAACAACCTTATTAGAGCTGTTAGCGCAAGTGAGGCAGCCAGAATCCGGGAAAATTCACTGTTATGGCTATTGTGAACTCCTTCCTCAATTAAAAAAGACGAATACAACCAAGAGTGGCGGTGAAGTGACACAGGATTATATCAATCAAGCGTTGGCCAAGAAGCCTGACCTTTTGTTTGCTGATGAACCGACTACAAATTTAGATACGGATCATATCGAAAAACTTGAAAGGCAATTACAGAGATGGTCAGGGGCCTTCATTCTTGTGTCGCATGATCGCGAATTCCTTGATGCTCTTTGTACGACCATTTGGGAATTAGAAGAAGGGCAAATCAAAGAGTACACAGGAAATTATTCTGATTATGTCACACAAAAAGAATTAGAACGAAGGCAACAGGAAAGCGCTTATGAGCAATATGAGCGAAAGAAGCAACAATTAGAGGAAGCACTTGTATTAAAAGAACAGAAAGCAGCTCGTGCCACAAAAGCCCCGAAGAACTTAAGTGCTTCCGAAGCTAGGATTAAAGGGGCAAAGCCGTATTTCGCCAATAAGCAAAAAAAGCTCCGCCAAGCAGCTAAGGCAATTGAAACCCGTCTAGAAAAGTTAGAAAAGGTTGAAAAGGCGAAGGAAACACCGGCAATCAAAATGAATTTACCAAATGAAGAAACGTTCAAAGGTCGGATCATTCTAAGAGTAGAGGATGTCATAGGGAAAGTCGGTGAGCGAACTCTTTGGAAAAAAGCCAGTTTTCATGTTAAGGGCGGAGATAAGCTAGCGATAATCGGGCCAAACGGCAGTGGAAAAACGACACTCGTTAAAAAAATGATCCGGCAAGAGGAAGGCATCCGCTTCTCCCCTTCTGTTAAAGTCGGCTATTTCAGCCAAAACTTGGACGTACTAGATGTCAATCAATCGATTTTAGAAAATGTTCGCTCGACATCCAAGCAAGAGGAAAGCCTTATTCGAACCGTGCTTGCAAGATTGCACTTTTTTCGTGAGGATGTGTATAAAAAAGTGTCCGTCTTAAGTGGTGGAGAGCGTGTGAAAGTCGCCTTCGCCAAAATATTTGTGAGTGATATTAACACAATTTTCATGGATGAACCGACAAACTTCCTTGATATTCAGGCCGTGGAGGCATTAGAATCTTTGCTTCAGGAATACGCGGGCACAGTCGTCTTCGTTTCCCATGATCGTCGTTTTATTGAATCGATAGCCAATCGAATTTTAGCGATCGAAAAGCAGGAATTACAAGTTTTTGATGGAAGTTATAAGGAATATGAACAAGCTAGTGTAAAAACGGAGCGAGATGCATTAGAAGATAAGCGACTTTTACTCGAAACGAAAATAACCGATGTCCTGAGTCGACTGAGTATTGAACCTTCGTCAGAATTAGAAGAGGAATTCCAACAATTATTGCAACAAAAACGCAATTTGGAATAGGAATTGTAGGAAAGTAACCGTGAACAATATCCGTGGTATGTATCTGATCACGGGTATTGTTTGCATGATATTACTAAAAGGGAGGTTTGCCTTCTTTCTATAGATATCTTATTTATCCGTTCTTAATAAAGAACTAGTTATCATTCTAAATGAAAACCCTATAAATGGCAACAAAAACTTAATATGGAAGGAGCCTTAAAATGCAGTCTTTCAAATTACATATGGATGTTTATGAGGCAACCAGCAAACTAAATGATCTTTTTAAAGAACCAGTTTCCAATGTGGCGGCCATTGAGATGGGAGAGCTTAGTCGAGTATTTAGCTTCAGCCATCTACAAAAAGAATATGTGATTCATTTTAAAAATGATCGAGAATCGTTCGATAAAGCAAAATATATATATGAAAAATACTCTTCCCCCTCCCTTCCTATTCCGAAAGTGGTCAAAATTGGAAGTCTGCCAGATATGTATTATGCCATCAGCGAAAAGGCAGCGGGTAAACCAACAAGTGATTGGGATGAAGAAAATAAAGTAGAGGCGATTTTAAATCAATTGGCCATTCATTTTACATATATGAGTCAAATTCCAATTGATCCGGCTGTTGGTTTTGGAACAATCACAGCAAACCAAGAAACTGGTCAAAGGAATTGGCAGGAAACCTTGGTTCATTTTTTTGATCCAGCCCAAGAAGGTTTCCATCACAATTGGACGCGATTGTATGCTGATAGCTTTTTAGAGGAAACTTTATTTACGGAAGGCTTTGACAAAATGATGGCCCTAGCTGACTATTCTCCTTCTGAGCCCCATCTTGTTCATGGCGACTTTCATCTAGGCAATATGCTCTCTGATGGACAGAGAGTGACAGGCATAGTCGATTGGGAAATGGCAATGTATGGTGATTTTATGTTTGATCTTGCTGGTTTGCATTTCTGGGCGCCACAGCTAGAATTTCCGCAGCGAGTAAGAAAATCGTGGATCGAAGGCGGAAAAGACATTCCTTATTTTGAAGAGCGGTTACACTGCTATTTGCTCTTTAAAGGGATTGATGGCCTTCGCTTCTATGCGAAGAAAAACGACAAGGATGCCTATGATTATATGCGGGGGAGAGTGATTGATTTACTTAAAGAGTAACATTTAAAAGAGCGCCCTTTTGTTTAGACGATAATCAATGACACCTAGGGGGAACAACAAGGTAGTCACCCTAGGCATCATTTTATTTACTCACCATGATTCTTTGATCTCGTTTTAAATTGTACCGCGCATTTCTTTCGCTTAACTATTACTTCGAATAATTTAGTTCCCAACTGATTCCAAATTGATCCTTCACAATGGCGTGTTTTGCTCCCCAGAAAGTATCTTGAAGCTCCATTTGGACATGTCCTTTTTTAGCCAACTCTTGATAGATCCTTGTGATTTCTTCTTCACTATCTAGATCGGGCCCAAGCAAAATCGCATTCCCATTCACTATTTTATCATCAAAGACATCAGCAAAATATAGCACACATGCTTCATTGATATGGAGCTCTGCATGAATATATTTCCCTTCATGACCTTTGAACATTTCCATCCCGTCACCTAATTGTGTATTTTTGATTTCACCGCCAAATACTTGCTGATAAAATTCAATCGCTTCTTTACAGTTCTTAATCCTTAAATGGGGTACAATTTGCTTCACGAAAACCCTCCTCCTATCTTTGTGAAGATAGAATACCCCTTTAGCACTTTCATGTCAAAAAAACCTTAAATAAAATTGGAAATGAGCTAAAAAATTAAGATTGAACCTATTGGCTTATTTAAGGCTACAATTCAATTAATTCCTCTTTCCATCATTTATGAATTCAATATTTGATATGCAGCTTAATGATGGTAAACAGTATGAAATAGCAGATAGTGTGTTAAAGTTAATGGCTCTAGCTCCTACTGCTAATCCACTGATTAAAGTTTCACATTATGAATTATTCATTTCACGCTGCAACTCCATAATTTCTTCCTTTCGAAAACCGGTTGATTCAACAATCAAATCAACTTTCACGCCTGCTTTTAGAAGTCGGATGGCAATTTCCATTTTTGCTTGAATTTCTTTTTGTTTTGCTTCTTTTTCCTTCTGTTCCACCTCTTTTGCCTTCCGCTCTACTTCTTTTGTTTTTTGTGTGATCGCGTTTTCCCTTTGTTCCAAGTTTCTCGCTTTCTTAAGATTTCGCTCTTCCGCTTCTCGATTTCGCTCTTCTGCTACTCGATTCCGTTCTTCTGCTACTCGATTCCGTTCTTCTGCTACTCGATTCCGTTCTTCTACTTTCCGGTTTCGTTCTTCCGCCTCTCGATTCTTTTGTTCCCATTTATCCATTTTTGTGCGGTAAGCTTCCTCATCCAAAATATGTTTTAGTCTGCTTTCATAAGCACGTACTTCTTCTTCCGTCATGCTTAGCTCTTCCCAACCTTCAAATGCGGAGTACAATATTTTATCATCCATCGCAATCACCTCCAACTCTTTATAAATATCTTCATAGACTTTCCCATTGCGGTGATCTACAATACCAAGCAACAATAGCCATCTCACCAATAGATCATTCCACGGATCCAATTGATCTTCTTTCCAATCCCTTAATAGCTTTGGCATTTCAATATAATGAAATTCCATCGTATTTGTTAGCTTAAATATTTCTTGATCCTCATATAAGTGATACATCGTGTGATAACGATCGGTTTGATCCAACATTGTATAATTAAGAATGTTAATCGAAATAACCGGTCTTAATTCGTCATAATCCATATTCTTCTTTAGCGTTTCTGTATATAATCTTGACCAGTAAAATAGTGAGCGATTAATCATATTGTATTTGTTTGAAAATTGAATTTCTACATTAATACGTTCATCATGCTCGGTCACGACCAGAATGTCTAATCTTGATAATTTATCGTCCACATACTCTCTACCGATTTCAGTATTCAAAAAAGCAATATCTTTGATTTGACCTCTGCCCGCCTTCTGCAAAAATGCATTCAAAAACACAATCATCAAGTGTTTGTTTTTTTCACTTCCAAAAAGTTGCTTAAATGCATAATCAATCTTCAAATCCATTAATTTCCCTAGTGGTATTCGTTTGAGTAGTTTTGGGCTGGGTTGTCTCTTGTTGTAATTAGTAGAATCTTCGTGGATGAGTGTCGTATATACAGTCGTTCCTTCACATAATGGTTTAGCCAAAGCCACATAAACACGTCCTTTGTATTTTTGTGGGGACTTTTCAAGGTGAATGTCTAATGATAGAATAGCAGATCATAGACAAAGGAACAAATGTTTCGAACTGAATTTTCAATCATTTATTCATTCACCTTCCCTTCCAGCTAATACATGGCTTTGGCATCCTTTGGCAAGGACCGGACATGGTGTAAATGAGCCGTTACCTTTGCATCCTCTACTTCTGAATATACAAAGTTAAAATGATCGGCGACCTGTCTAGCAGATTTGCGGAATAAGTTCCCCATTGTAAAAAGAGCTTTCCACATATTTTCATACTTGCCATCTGGATACGTTCGTATAAATTCATTCCACGTTTCCTCATCAAGATAATCTTTAAAATACTTTCCGCTTTTTCCCGCACTAAGTGAAAATCCAGTAGCTACACCAATTTTCCATTCCAGCATCTTCATAAGCATATTCCTGACGGGGATATCCATCATTTCTTTTGCATAGGAAAGTTCTTCACGCCAGAGTCCTTTAGCGACATAAGTGCTCACCCACCAAAATTCATTACAACAATCGGCAAACTGCTTGGCTGTGGGCGGTTGAATCCAATAATCCCGATCGTTTGCAGGGGGAAAAGGCTGAATCAAATCGTCTTTATCCAGTAAGATGATACTTAAACTATCACTGCCTATGAGTTCATCCACCTTTTCTTCGGGAATGAGAGTTAAATCAATCCTGTTCCCGTCCGTAAATTGCATTAAATAAACAAACACCCCATTATCATCAGGAGGAATTAGAGACATGTCCTCGGGCATTTGCATAATCATCATCTCACCAAATCGATCGACCCATCGATGATCTTTCGTAAAAGAAGCCAGTTCCCGCACCACATACACAATATCATAATCTTGAAAACAATCTTTCGGTGCCTTTGGATTGGTCCGTGATCCATTCATAATGACAGCACGTATGCGCTCATCCGCTTGGGCGGTACCGATAATCAGATCCATCATTTCTTCTTCCGTCCTCATTTTCAATTTTGTCTCATCCTTTCACTTGCTTGACGATCCCTATTTCCTTTGCTGTCACAGCAAGGCGATCTAGTTTTTTTCTCCATCTGCTTCGATGATCAGGCTTTAGCTCGATCCCTGATAGTCCGGCAATTGTTTCCACTACTTCCTCAATCGACAAATTATCCGTTTGGATATGTTTCTTGAACAAGCTATTTTCCAAGCTTTGAAGTCTATCCTTCATTTGTTGATAAGCCCATGAATTCTTCCCTTCCCAGCGTTTTGATAGACGTTTTTGAATGGTTGATTTAGAGGCTACCAATGTAAAATGGGCAACCCTAATCCCATCTTCTCTTAATCTCCCAATGATCTCGTCAAAATATTTTTCATTCGTTAATGTCATCGGAACAATGATTATTCCGTCATAATCCTCCGCGGTCTGTTTTAATAAACGGTAATTGGCCTCTCGCCATAACGAATAATCTTGAAAATCATCCTTCGCAATCTCTTTTGGCACATTGGCCATCAACACATAGCCGAATCTCTCCGGATCATACACAAAAGCCTTATTGATTCTTCTTTGCAGTTCATAGGCTGCGGTCGTTTTCCCACTACCAAATGTACCGTTAATCCAAATAATCACCGAACTTCCGCCTCAAATGTCGTGATTTCATCGGGAGCACTATCGCCATTGATCGACTGTCCAATCCATTTTGTAAGATCATAAAGTTCTGCACAAAGCTTTCCATAATGACTAAACATCTAATCTACCTTCTTCCATATATACGTTCCCTAAAGTCCTTACAAACAGCTCATTTAGTTCATTGACGTATTGCTTTATATCTTCATCACTGTTCTTTCGTATTTTCGTGCATCCAAACACCTTCTGGATCTATATTTTTGCTGTTCCTTCGCATTTTTGTGCATCCAAACTCACTTTGGATCTACGTTTTTGCTGCTCCTTCGCGTTTTTGTACATCCAAACACACTTTGGATCTACATTTTTGCTGTTCCTTCGCGTTTTCGTACATCCAAACACACTTTGGATCTATATTTTTGCTGTTCCTTCGCATTTTTGTGCATCCAAACTCACTTTGGATCTACATTTTTGCTGTTCCTTCGCATTTTTGTGCATCCAAACTCACTTTGGATCTACGTTTTTGCTGTTCCTTCGCGTTTTCGTACATCCAAACACACTTTGGATCTACGTTTTTGCTGTTCCTTCGCATTTTTGTGCATCCAAACTCACTTTGGATCTACGTTTTTGCTGTTCCTTCGCGTTTTCGTACATCCAAACACACTTTGGATCTACGTTTTTGCTGCTCCTTCGCGTTTTTGTACATCCAAACACACTTTGGATCTACATTTTTGCTGTTCCTTCGCGTTTTCGTACATCCAAACACACTTTGGATCTACGTTTTTGCTGTATGTTCCCAATTCCGCGGCATTCCTTCATTCTTTGCAACCATCTACGCGTTCTCTACTTTCCCTGGGATTAGAATATTATATACTTTTAAATATTCTCGAAAAAAGTTAAAATTCCTTTCTAGATAGATGAATGAAGAAAACCATTAAGCGATTGCCTAATGGTTTCCATCTTTTTCTGAAAATTGCTTCGATAAAAATCCTTCGTTTCTTTCTGCAAATATGGTTTCCTGCCATTTTTGGTAGGCATAAACAATTGGGACAGTAACGGCAATCATCACAAACAAGCCAAAATTAGACATGTTTTTCATGGAATACAGTCCTAGTTTTTGAAAAATGTAAGGACTGATCACAAAAGCTTGAATCGCATCGATCATCCAATTTGCAATGAGGAATAACCATACATTTGGATATGTAAAGTAAAAAACATAAATGATGGCGACAATCAAAAAACCGTATACAAAAGAAGAAATATTTGTAAGGAAAAACACATTGGCATTGAGATTCCACCAGTTCCATCTTTCCGCCATCTGAAATAGAATCGTATATAAAGCGACCATAAATAACGCCACAGGCATAAACTGTTTGACACGCTTGGAATCTAAGGGCAAAATAACAACCAAGGAGCAACAAGGAGTATCCATGAAACAACTTGACCCATCTGGTAAACCTCCAAATAAAAGTTTATAAAGATAGATTTACCAGTGTGTCAAGAAATATCCATTCTTATTTTTACCTTGAATTCTTGAAATGGGATTTTACTGCAAGTTAAGGCGGGATAAATGAACAAACTCCATTTTGATTTCTCATTTAAAATGGAGTGATTTGGTTACCGGCAAACCGCCGTGGGATTAAATTTGTGTTAACACATATACCAACGGATCCGTCATTTCCATTGTCCCAAAAAAGTAAAGCTGATTGGCCAAGAAAAGCTCATAATATCGGTTAGGTGAAGGCTCCGGGTTCCCCCTTAATCCAATCCGTATTTGTGCAGGGGCGTCTTTAACTAGATCAAACTGAAATCCTTCAGATAATTGCATCAGGAAAGTCATGGGGGCCTCACCGTTATAAGTCGCTGGCGCTTCATCCTCTAAAAGCCATGTTGGTTGCCCTCCAACTTTATTCATTTCATCATTTTTCGTGGTTGGCTCAAGAAGCCAACGTCTAAACAGAATTTTCTCTTCATAATCCTCTCGAGGCTTTATAGCATCTTTCGTACGGAATACCTCTAATTTAAAATGGCGTTGATAATTTTTTAAAAAGTCCTTTGGAATATCTGCCCCTTTTAAAGGAACTTGCAGCATTTCTGGAATCTGTTCTTCTTCATCCGCACAACTTGTACATTGGAATACAGCCATTGAGAACCCTTGCCATGAATGCCCTTCTGGAAAGGCGATTTGAAAAAAGAAAGTCTGTTCAGCTCCGCATAATTGGCAATGGGGAATATCTAGGTCTTCTGGAATTCTCGGCTGACCGCCAATAAAAGAAAGATCATTTTCTTTTTGTATTTGCTCTGAATCATCTAGTTTCAATGCATAGCCTGACATCTGATCCTCTCCTTCGCTTATGGATTCGGAAAAACACGCGTAATCGTTTCTCCATTTACTCTTACTTGATACAAAATTTCATAAGGCCTTGTAGAACCAGCCGCATACTTAGGAACAATCCGAACAAATACATTCTTCCCTGCTTTTACCTCTTCGGCAACCAATTTTTCAAAGGCTCGAAAAGCCCCTCTGTTTACCCGGCTATTTTGTGGGAAAAGATTTCCGGAGCTCATATTACCAAGTCCACCAAGTCTATTTCCAATGGCATGGCCCGCATCATCTGTCATCTTACCAAGTTGTCTTACGTAATCACGTGCTGCTTGATTTGTTACTGTACCAGTATTTAAATGATGTTTTTCAATCTTGGCAAAAACAGAACGGAGCTCACCATTTGCCCCGATCGATGTTCGATAAGTTAAGCCTCCAGCTGTGGTTAATTCCAACCTCTCGATCCCTTTAGGCGCTTTCAATATTTTTTTGGAAATAATCTTTCCAAATGGTAGTCGACTCATCCCAATGGTAAGTAAAGAAGCTGCTGCATATTCAGGGGTCATCAGCTTTTTAGGATTTCGAATGATATCTGCAAGCTCTTTACCACTTGAGGCAAGCCCGATTCCCGTTGAAACAGCGATCAAAGCAGGCCAGACACCAAGGAATGGAACGACTAAGGTAAAGGCACCAGCAAAAATCGCTCCTTTTTCCCATCCGGATAAGCGATCCCACCAGTTTTGCAAATTATCAAATAAACAAGCAAAGCATGACTCATATCCAAATGACACTTGATTCCAGGCAAAATAATAGAAAACAATCATGATAGAAGCTAGGAGAACAAGTAGTACTTCAAAGTATTTTAGCGTATTCTCTTTTAAAACGGGAAGTCGCTCTTCCGTAGCTTCCTTATTCCCATACAGTAAAGTTAAAGCAAGTTCTCTTCTTTCTCGATAAAAATGCAGATAATAACCATATTGCTGTCTGCTTTTAACTAAAGAGATCAATAGACTCCATATTTCTGTAATGGGATTGATCATCTTCTCGTGTGGTAACGTCGGAAGCTTATCTCGCACCCGATTAAAATCCGCATAATCAATCAATAAAGCAATGGCTAACATAATTAAAAACCATGTTTTCGTTTGGTAACCACTTCCTAGTAAACCATGAAAGGCTCTAATCCAATCCGGAAACTGGTAGCTACCATTCCACAAAGCATGGTCCAATATGGCAACAAATAGACAGAAACCCGGCACAATAAATATATAATTCCTAAGTTTTTTTCTAAATCTTATAGCAAAGCCAATTCCAAGCGTAATCATCGCTGTTAACAGAGCATGGCTAGCTGTCATTTGCGTTGGGAAGTAACTTTCCTCCATATAGCCAGGAAAAAGTGTAAAGAAATCCCAGTGAAGGACATTCCCTCCTAATAAAGTAAACCCATACATATTACCGGCTGCAATTCTCCTCACAAACTCCTCTATGAGCTGAAAGCCTGCACCTGTTGCTGCCCCAATTAAAGCATAATCTGTGAGACTGAGAGAAGTAGCTCGTCGAGACAAATACAAATAAACAGCAAGCGGTAGTAACTTCAGAAGTTCCTCCATAATAGGAGTTAAGATGGACATGCTCCAAAAGTCAGATGCTGAGCCGCCAAATAACTTTGTAATAAGTAAAACAACAACCGCCGTCAATGGGACGACAAACCAGGCACCCGCGAGGAAAAAATGAGTGTATTGCTTCCAGGTTAGCGTTTTACTTCGACAAAGAAGCCAGAATTGCACGATCACGTAAAAGGACCATAGGAACTGGACAGTCATTGTTCGCGAATCCTTTAAGAAGGAGAGACTAACAATGAAGGAGAGAACAAGAATCCACGATACAATCATGTATAAATAAGTGATGATCGGATACTTACCAACCAAAGTTTGCCAAGTGGTTTGGACTGTTTCTAAAGCAGCTCTAATTCCATGACGAAACTTCCCCATCGTCTTTAACATGTATCCGCCTCCTTATCACGAAACAACTATTTTGGCTTCATGCTACACGAATAGATCAAAATTTAACATAGGTAGAATGTTGTAAATCCAGTGGGTCGATGTTTTAATATTCGACAAAATCTGTTGCGTGCCAGACACCTATAAAGTTTTCGTCAAATACAAGGCTAGATCATCATCCACTTGCACTTGATCGCCACGTTTTAATTGTTTTCCATTTTGGGAGATTCCACGCCCGTCTGGCAAATAACCTCTTCTAACATATAAGCGTTGAGCAGCACCATAATCTTCTATAAGCCCAAAGCCAATCCCAATAGTAAAATGTGTATCTGCGACCATTTTTTCCGCTTCATCCAGCAATTTTGTCGCGATCCCCTTATTTTGATAATCGATCAATACATTTAAATCAACAATTTCCGGAATGTCCATTTCTAAAAATGGCGGATAGGTAGATTGCCATTTTATTGTGACGTAACCTGCAAACTGGTTGAGGTATTCGGCCACAAGAATGATTCTTTCACCTTTGTCTTGCTCTCGAGCATATTGTTCAAATTGGGAGGCTGGTTTATCCCATCCTTGCTCTTTAAAGGCCGTTTCGATGATTTTAAAGTCATCTTTAGTCAATAGACGGATCGATATAGGATGTTTGTTCATTATTCTTACCTTCTTTTCTCTTGATTTCAATAATCTAATAACCGCATACGATAAGCGTTCATCGCTGTTTCTCCAAGCTGATCAAGGAGATTATAATTGGCATAGGCACCTACAACAGCACCAATTCCAGGAATTAATTGAAACATTTTCACCAAATCAATATGATCTCGATATTCCTGTTGAAAAACGCGCCAGTCCATATCAAGGAGCTCTCGTCTTTTCAACTCCCAATTTTTAATCGTCGCAAAAGTTTCCTTTCGTTTCTCATCACTAGAAAATGCAAGTTGGAAGACATGGAGGATGAATAGCCGTTCTTCATATTTATTTGTGTCAAACCCATAAATGGTAGCTACTTCAAATAAAAACTTCATTTTGATCGACAACAAAAGAGGAAAATCCGCTAATCCAAGCAAAATACCGCCTGCACCTGTACCCGCTCCCTCGACCACAGCTGTTTTTCGATAGGTAGAGAGCTTCTGCTTCAATTTTTTGTCTTGTTCATAAAGATTGACCTCCATGGACTCCCCTCTCTTTGTTGTCACATTGGAGCCAGCAAGCGTGGCTTTCACCATATTTTTGATACTTTCAGTGATCACGTTATGGACTTTTTCCGGAATCAAGCTGTTCACTTTTGTTTGCGTGGTTTTCGACATTCGATTTAACAGGCTCGATCGTCTTAATATTTTTCTCTGCCACAGGATCAGTTCATCTCTCACTTTATCTTCATATTCTGCCAAGCACAACACATCCCTTTATGTTTTATAAAATTTTAATTAGCATGCTTTTGCACTAGAACTGCTTATAACGAAGTATACGGACGTTCTTTTAAAAAAGATTCATTTTGACTAAAACCATATTTGTGTCGCTCAAATTTTCAAGGGCTATAAGCCCCATACTTTTTAGTCAATCTTGCCCTATAGGAAAAGGGCCATTTCAAAAGATTTATACCCTTTTGAAACAGCCCTTTATTTCGAACAAGCCGGAAGCTTTTCTGGTTCCATAATTTGATTATCAGTTACATGAATCTGACAGGTTTTTCCGCTCACAACAATTTTAAAAACCCCTGTATTAAAGTCTGTGCCAATTTCTTTATAGAAAATTCCTTCAAAACAAGATCGTTTAGACAAGGTGAAGCTTAATTGATAACCGCCGTTTTCATCCTTCACTAGAAAACAGCGAACACCTTTTTCATAAATCGCATCTTCTTCGCTTTTAATTGTTCGGTCAACCGAAACGATATGCAGGTCAACAAAACTAAGCTCTCTTAGTAAAACATTCACAAAAGATCCTTTGGTAATTTCCTCCCAGCGATTTTGCGCTGTCTCACCAATGATAATTTGGGTCACATTATAATGATAAGCCACATCTGCAATGACCTTCGCTGATGGACGTTTTTCATTATCCCGTAAAATAAATTCTTCGGCACCTAATTCATCTGCTAATTCCTTCCACCGTTCCACATAGTCTGACTTTTCCGCGTCAAATTCATCAAATGGACGGGGATCTACCGTCAATATATAGAAAGGACAATTTAACATATTCGCTATTTTGGAGCCGCGCCTAATAAGACGTTCCCCATTCGGACCGTAATAAACACAGACAAGAATACACTCATCCATACGACCCTTTACTCTTTTCATGAGTTATTTCACCTCTTCATATACTTTTCACAATCTAAAACAAATTTTAGTATTGATACAATATAACACCTTTTCAAGAAGAAAACGAGGTCCAAGTAAAAAAACTTTACTTATTTTAAAATCATCTGAAGTGCGTTCGAAATTTGTTTCGTGTATACTATTGTATATAGTATACACATTAAGAATGAAATGTATATGGGGCGAATCGTCCATTGAAAATATTTAAAAGAAACGGCTCTCGATGTCCCCTTTAGGTTATCTCATTCATTCGGTTTGTAGTCTTGCTTCAGATTACCGCAGTCAATCCCTATCATTTCCATCGGTTTACTATCTTTAAAAGAAGATTGCATTTATCCAACATAGAGACGAAACAGATTGGAGGTTACATTTTTGTTATCAATCAACGTAACATTGATAATCCCCTTTTTAGTTGCAGCATTCTTACCTTTCCTTGCTAAAAAAAAGCTTCCTTTTCACATTGGATGGCTCGTCCTTGCTGTTCCCATTTTTCTATTTATGATTATAGCTAGTTATATTCCTTCTGTTGCGAAAGGGGAAACGTACCTACAGACAATAGATTGGATTCCTTCCTATGGCATTCACTTTACGACTTATCTAGATGGCCTTAGCATGATTATGGGGCTATTAATTACAGGGATTGGAAGCTTGGTCATCCTCTATTCCATTTATTATTTATCAGCAAAGGAATCCCTTCACACTTTCTATGTGTATTTACTTTTATTTATGTCTGCCATGCTGGGAGTAGTGTTTTCAGAAAATTTATTTGTTTTATATGTGTTTTGGGAATTGACAAGTATTTCGTCCTTCCTGTTAATCGCCTTTTGGTATCATCGAAAAGGTTCTAGAAATGGGGCTCAGAAGGCGTTCTTGATTACCGTTAGCGGCGGATTTTCTATGCTAACTGGTTTTATCATGCTCTATTCCATGACTGCTTCAGCAAGCATTCGTGAGATTATTACATCTATTGATCAGTATGCAGGGCATCCTTTATTTGTACCGGCTTTAGTATTGATTTTAATTGGTGCTTTTACTAAATCTGCTCAATTTCCATTCCACATCTGGCTGCCTGATGCGATGGAAGCTCCAACTCCGGTTAGTGCTTATTTGCATTCAGCCACAATGGTCAAGGCAGGGATTTATTTAGTGGCCCGTTTTACTCCTATATTTGGCGGAGAAGCATTGTGGTTCTGGTTGGTCAGTTGCGTTGGACTTATCACGATGTTCTGGGGATCTTTCCGAGCCATCAGGCAAACAGATTTAAAAGCATTGCTTGCTTTTTCCACTGTTAGTCAGCTCGGTTTAATTATGAGCCTCCTTGGTTTAGGATCTATCGCCTATCATTTAGGTGTGCAAGAGGAATCCGTGCTCTTTACATTAGCTACTTTCGCAGCCCTGTTTCATCTAATGAATCACTCTACCTTCAAAGGTGCGCTTTTCATGATTGTTGGAATCGTGGACCATCAATTGGGAACGCGGGATATCCGCCGACTTGGTGGGTTAATGTCCTTTATGCCGGTTTCCTTTACAGTCGCTTTAGCTGGGAGTTTCTCTATGGCTGGATTACCGCCTTTTAATGGCTTTTTAAGTAAAGAAATGTTCTTCACATCTGTCCTTAATATTCATCAGCTTGATCTATATTCCTTGGACACATGGGGCTTTCTTTTTCCAATCATTGCCTGGATCGGCAGCATTTTGACCTTTGTCTATTGTATGATCTTTGTCTTTAAAACTTTTACAGGAACCTATCAGGCAAAAAAGCTTGAACATGAGGCCCATGAGGCCCCAATAGGAATGTTAATTGCGCCTGTGATTTTAGCTATTTTGGTGATTGGTATTTTCTTTTTCCCTAATATTATAGGAGAGTATTTAATCACTCCAGCTATGAATAGTGTGTTTCCAACCTTTACGCCAACACTTGATTTAAGTCAGGATATTTCTCCCTGGCACGGATGGACAATGGAAATTGGGATGACGGTCGGTGTTGTGATCCTCGGCACACTCTTATATATCTTCTTCCAAAAATGGAAGGGAGTTTATTCATTATTTTCACAAAAGTGGAGTTTTAATACTTTATATGACAGTCTATTGGAAAATTCAGAAGCTCTCTCCAAAACATTAACAAAGTTTTACATGACAGGATATTTGCGGGATTATTTAGTTTATATCCTTCTCTTTCTGGTTGTGGTAACAGGTGGAATTTTCTTTTACACAGACGCCTTTTCATTTGATATGTCAGGAGATGCACCCATTCAGGTCTATGAATGGATCGTTGTACTTGTCATGACGATTGCGGGGATTTCTATCTTATTTGCCAAATCTCGCGTTACAGCGATTCTATTGAATAGTGTACTTGGTTATATGGTCGCTATTCTATTTGTTGTATTTCGTGCACCTGATCTGGCTCTAACTCAGCTTGTTGTCGAAACAATCTCAACGGTCTTATTCTTACTCTGCTATTATTTCCTACCAGAATGGAAAAAAGAAAAGACCGAACGAAAAACGAAAATCACAAACATGCTCATCTCATTTTCGGTAGGGAGCCTATTCATCCTTGTCGCTTTAGCCGTGAATAGTGAAAATTTATTTGCAACCATCTCCCGTTATTTTGAGGGAGCTTATGAGCTTACGGGTGGGAAAAATATTGTGAACGTGATTTTAGGGGATTTTAGGGCCTTCGATACAATGCTTGAAGTTGTCGTCCTCTTCATTGCTGGAATTGGTGTCTATAGCCTAATTAAACGAAGTGCTGTTAAGGGGGAGGAAAAGCTTGAAGATCAATGATGTCATTTTACAAACGGTCGCGAAAGTTGTTGTGTTTATAATATTGACACTTGCCGTTTACCTTTTTCTATCAGGCCATAATAGTCCGGGAGGCGGCTTTATCGGTGGACTCGTTCTGGCGGCTGCCGTTGTCTTACTTTGTCTTGCCTTTGATATTGAAACAATTCAAAAAGGGATTCCATTTGATTTTAAATTAATAGCAGCGTTAGGCGCCTTCATCGCTGTCACAACTGGTGTAGGAGCCTTACTATTTGGTGCCCCTTTTTTAAAACAGGTCTTTCATTCCTTTCACCTCCCTCTTCTTGGAGAGACAGAGCTTACAACCGTGACGATATTTGAGGCCGGGGTTGCCTTAGTCGTTGTTGGGGTCGTTGTGACCATTATTTCAAGTATTAGTAAGGATGTGTAGTTAATGGAAACGTTAATGATCGTTCTGGCAGGGGTATTAGTTATGATCGCCACCTATTTATTCCTTTCCAAAAATTTAATTCGTGTGATCCTAGGATCCGCCATCCTATCCCATGCCGCTCATTTGCTTATTATGACAATGGGAGGGCTCAAAACGGGAAGTGTCCCCATTATTGGGGAAAAGCCTATCGCCTATACAGACGCTCTTCCCCAAGCCCTCATCTTAACATCGATCGTGATCGGATTTGCTGTGACAGCTTTGTTCCTTGTTTTAGCTTATCGGACGTACCGTAAGCTAGGTACTGATAATCTCGATCAATTAAGAGGGATTCGTGATGAATAATATCGTTGTTTTACCAATGGTCATCCCGATTCTAACAGGCATTCTATTAATTTTCTTGCGGCAACATATTCGAATGCAAAAATGGCTTAGTATGGGATCCATGATCTTGACCATTGGGATAAGTATCTATTTATTAAATCAAATTCAATCGGAGGGAATTCTCAGATTGGATTTTGGAGGTTGGAAACCGCCTTTCGGGATTCTTTTTGTCGCAGATTCCTTCTCGATGCTGCTTGTATTGACGTCTTCCATCGTTTCAGCTGTCTGCTTATTATATGCTTTTTACTCAGTTGGAGAAAAATTGGAAAAGTTATTTATTTATCCTTTTATCTTTTTTATGATTGCAGGCGTGCACGGCTCTTTTTTAACAGGGGACCTTTTTAACCTTTATGTATGTTTTGAAGTCATGTTGTTGGCCTCCTACATACTTGCTGCCATTGGAGGAACAAAAAAGCAACTAAGAGAATCGATTAAATATATTGCGATCAATGTCTTATCCTCTTGGCTGTTTTTGGTGGCGATCGCCTATCTATATGGAACATTGGGTACACTGAATATGGCCCATTTATCATACAGAATTGCAGAAGTTGGCCAAACGCCGATTTTAACTGTCATTAGCATTTTATTTCTCGTTGTCTTTAGCTTAAAAGCGGGATTATTGCTTTACTTTTGGCTTCCAGGATCCTATAGTGCTCCTCCTACAGCGATTGCTGCGTTATTTGGAGCCTTACTTACGAAGGTGGGTATCTATTCTCTATTTCGAATCTTTACCTTACTATTTTACCATGAGCCGATGATTACCCACACAATCATCGGTGTGATGGCAGGTCTCACGTTAATAGCTGGTAGTATTGGCGCGATCGCTTTTAAAGATCTTCGCCAAATTATTTCTTTTAACGTCGTCATTGCTGTTGGATTTATACTAGTAGGACTAGCTGTGTCGACACCAGAGGCGGTGGAAGGGTCCATCTATTACCTCATTCACGATATGATTGTGAAAGGATTATTGTTCTTGTTAGGGGGAACCATCATTGCTTTAACGGGAACGGCTAGAATGGATAGAATGAGTGGGCTTATAGGGAATTACCCTTTACTAGGCTGGCTATTTTTCATTGTCACACTATCATTAGCAGGTGTTCCGCCACTAAGTGGATTCATTGGAAAAATATTGGTCGGAAAAGGTGCCATTGATACTGGCCATTATATCCTTACAGCTCTCACGATTATTTCTAGTATCTTTGTTCTATATTCCCTACTGCGTGTTTTTCTTAATAGCTTTTGGGGGGAAACCATTATTCAGATTGAAGATGAAATGCCGTTAAGAAAAGGGTGGATCATTCCTTGCGTTCTTCTAACAATCGGTACAATCGGACTAGGATTCGGAACAGAATACCTTTCTCCATATGTACGTGATGCAGCTCACACATTAATGAATCCACATATTTATATAGAGGCGATATTTGAAGGAAAAATTCCATAGAGAGAACAAAAGCGCAAGCACCCGTTTAGCGACGTACAAACTTTTTAGGGGCCTGACGAGATAAAGGAAACACGATGAGCCCGAAGGGTGAATCGATGTTGACTTATCGTAGGAAGGCACCGAAAGTTTGCTAGTCGCTGGGCGCTGGAGCTGGATGTCAAACCGCAACGTAAACAGTTATCCACAAGCGACAAATTTTATAATTTCCTTAACCAGAACAAAAGCGCAAGCGCCTGTTCAGCGACGTACAAACTTTTATACCAAGGATGAACGGCTAAAGACGCGCCGTCCTGGCGGCAGACTCAATCGCGACGTCCTGTCGCTTCGTCTGCACTAGTACATCCTTGTACGTCGCAACGCCGTTCTGACCAACATCCTGTTGGCCTGAGATAAAGGAAACACGGTGAGCCACGAAAAGCGGAAGGCGGTTGTTCAGGGGCGACAAGCAAATGTTCTGGAATCCTGGAAGGGCGTTCTTTCCCTTCCAGGATTCCAGGTTATTTGACCTCGAGCCCCTACCGCCTGCAGCTAGACATTGAAGGACGAACCGATGTTGACTTACGCAAGCAGGCACCGAAAGTTTGCTAGTCGCTGGGCGCTGGAGCTGGACCCAATACTAGCCAAGTTTATACTTTCTTTAAAAAAGAGGTGAAGCAATATGCCCACTCAATTTATTATGAATTTATTTATTGCCTTTCTTTGGATGGTACTCACGGATGAAGATGAATTTAGGCTTTCTACATTTTTTGCGGGATATCTAGTAGGAATTCTCATTGTCTTTCTCATGCAACGTTTTTTTAAAAAGCAATTTTATTTGCAACGAATTTATTACGTTGTAAAACTAATCTTTATTTTTAATTCTGAATTATTCCAATCAGCCTTTCTTGTTATGAAGCATATTTTAAGTCCAAAAATTGATATCCAGCCAGGGATCTTTACCTATAAAACGGAGTTGAAAAGTGATTGGGAAGTCACCACCCTTTCGATGCTCCTCACTTTGACACCCGGTTCTGTTGTCATGGAGATCTCTCCAGAAGGAGATACACTTTATATACATGCTTTAGATATTGAAAGATATAAGGATTTTCTTTTACGCTCCTTAGGGAAATTTGAAAAAGCCATCATGGAGGTGACACGGTAATGATTAAAATCATGTTAATTACCACTCTCTCTTTATTCGGAATCGCCATTGCCATTGCCCTGTATCGGATTATGAAAGGTCCTTCGATTCCTGATCGAGTGATTGCCCTTGATATGATCGGTGTGAATCTCATTGCCGTCATAGCTGTCATATCCATTGCGCTTAAAACGAAGGCCTTTTTAGAGGTAATCCTCGTTCTGGGGATTCTATCCTTTATCAGCACGATTGCCTTTTCAAAATTCATTGTTAGAGGTGTTATCATTGAACGGAAACGAGATAAGTGAATTTATAACGGTTTTCCTTATGTTGATTGGAAGTATCATTAGCGTGATTAGTGCTGTTGGCATCATTCGGTTTCCAGATGTCTATACCCGTTCTCATGCCGCCACAAAAAGCTCCACCTTAGCAGTCCTTCTCACTTTGGTAGGGGCATTTCTTTATTTTTTTTTCACAGAATCTCTAGTCAGTGTTCGCTTGATTTTGGGGATTGTCTTTGTCTTTCTAACGTCTCCGGTTGCCGGTCATCTGATCATTCGAGCTGCCTATCGTTCCAATGTCAAATTAGCCGATTCTACTGTTGAAGATGAGTTAAAGGACGCTCTTCATCAAGAAGATTGAGTACCACCCCATTTTTCTTATGAAAATGGGGTGGTATCTTTAATATTAACCTTGCATTTTATTCAACCAATCCTCCATATAAATTACATTTTCCCTGTTGGTTTTATTTTCATAATGGCGCAATACTTTCTTTGTTTCATGTTGTCCCAATGCAATCGAGCGGGACAAGGATTTAATTTCAAATCTACCAATATCTTGTAAATCAATATCAATTAAAAGATCTGCATACTGCTCTAAACAACGATCCGTATTTTTTTGGCTTGCTATATCAATATAGCGATTCACAACCGATAATAGATTAGTCGGATAATGTGGGTTTGTACTACGTACTCTGACAGAGGTTACATTTTCAGCTCCCATTTTACGAACAATATCAGCTGGATTATTATTTAAAATATAGCCATCCACCAGTAATTGATCATTTATTTCAACCGGGGAAAATATCCCGGGGATCGCAATGCTCGCCCGCATGGCCAGAGCCACTTCACCTGAATCAATCACAACCATTTCCCCTGTAATTAAATCGACACAAATAACAGCAAAGGGAATACCTAAATCTGAAAAATGCCTGCCTTCTGTCCACTTTAATAAACTTTGATAAATCCGATCTCCTTTTAGCATTCCTTTCCGATTAAGAGCAAAATCAAGATAGCGGCGAATGGATAATTGCTGAACCATACTTCTCATCATTTCCGGTTGAATTCCGCAGGCATATAGCCCACCCACAACGGCCCCAGCACTAGTGCCTGCAATATGTGTAATGGTAATTCCTTGATCAACTAGTTCTTTTAAAGCACCAATATGAGCCACCCCTCGTAAAGAACCTCCTCCTAGTGAAAGCCCCGTATGCTTCAACTCTCTTCTCCTCCCTTTTTCATTCTTGACACATTCTTTTTTCTAAGAGTTACTTTTTTATATGTAATCAACCCTATAATGGCGATTTCGAGCACAATCACAATATAGCCATAGGTTTTAGTAGATTCAGAATACTCCCTAGTCCAACACTTCCTCCCGAAATAAGGATCTTCCATTTGTGTTTAGTGTAGAACATTTTATTCTTTATTTCACTAAATTGTTCCCCAACCGGAATCCCGGTTACCCAAATCCTATTTCTGGCACATGATTTCATACATTTAATTGGCCCTTGATTGCAGCTGATGTTGATTTATCGTAGGAAGGCACCAAAAGTTTGCTAGTCGCTGGGGACTGGAGCCGGACGTCAAACCTTCCTGTTAGAACTTACCCACAAGCTAGGATTTTATAGTACGCCAAAACATAAAAAAAACGCTTCAAAAGTGTCTGGCACTTAAGAAACGGCTAGTTTCCTGCTTTAAGACTGGATAAACGGTTTATCCTCATAATGAGCAACATTTTTATGCATTTGTTGCTGGAAGAGATCATACTGAACCCAGCTAAGCGGAAATTTCAATGTAAGTTCATGGTGCTTATTGTAAATCAAAACATGTTTTTGATTATATTCGACTTTCTCTATATTTCGCAATCCGATACTATTTTGCTTAGCTCCCCTCTTCACAACCAGTTGATCCCCGATAATTAAGACCTTTCTTTTCTTATTTCGTTGTACTTGAATAAAGGAGAACGAACAAGCTAGGCCAATGACAATTAAGATGTTTAATATAGGAAAGTTAAATAAATAATAGGAAAATCTGATCGCAAATGGGACGATGACTGCTATTGCAAACCAAGCACCTGTACTCAATTTTGGTGAACTTTCATAAAACACATGTTGGTCAAGAACATTCATTAGCTTCTTTTTTCCATCAAGGAATGCTTGTTTATGTTCCTCTATGCTTAAGGAGTCAAATTCCACAAAGTCTGTATAAGTCTCATCCCAGATAGCCCCTTGCGGATCCTCGCTTTCCAACGAATAGCCACCCGCCCAACCAACATAATCTATATTGTTCATCTGGAAGCGAATAAAATAATAACGCACAAGTCGCCTTTGGACATTTTCAGCATCCAGCTGATCCACAATCTGAATCTCTTCGGGATATTGAAAATTCCCTTCTTCGTCAGGATCCCCAACCATGGTATTAAAAAATCTTGTTTTGGCTAAATGAGGTTGGACCTCTTCCTGGATCGGATATAAATGCTGCAAATTTCGCTCAAGTAATTTCCAGTAAAGCAATTCAGCACTTTCAATGTGATTGGCTGTTTCGACTAGTATCCCCTGTTCATAAGGCAGACTCTTGGATAGGCAAATAATTAAGGCGTCAGTCCTTATAATGGGATCCTTGAAATGCAAAGCCCGCCGTAATTCCTTCTCGACCTCGGGAGAAAAATAATACATCATTAAGTTAATGAATAATCTCAATCTATTTCTAATTAATAAGTAACTGTCTTTCCATGCCATATAGACGAATTTCGTTGAATAGTCTGAATCATACTTTAAATAATCTTCTAAAACGGTTTGATAATCTTCCAATAAGATGGGAAGAAGCTTCTCTTCTTTATAACCCGGATCCAATCCAGATTCATTAATCGATGAGATCAAAGAATAATACATGAATTTATACGGCTCTGTATGAATTTTATCAAAGGTTTTGTTTAAAATATTTCTTGCTAAAACAGGATAAGCCCTCAGTTCTCTAATCGATCTGAAAAGCTTGTCTGATTGGATTAACTGAACCATCTTTTCTTCAAGAAAATAAAATGCCTTTTGATCTTCTGTAGATAGTAAGAATTCAATGGCCCGTTCCTTAGCAAGTAGATCCAATCTCTCGAAATTTTCCATGAGAGACTCCATAATTTGTGGCATTCGAAAATCACAAACGAAATCAATCAAATAGTAAGAAGGATTATCCCAATGATCCACACGCTTTGGAAACTTTGCGGTCGCCGCTTTAATACAGTCCAAAAGCACCTCAATTTGTACCTGAAGGTCATCCTGCTGCTTATATTGATACAGATCATCAAGTGCCTCATATCTCTTTTTAGGATCCGCACTTTTGAGCTGCCTTAAAATATTGCGCAATTTTAATTCAACCTTCAATTTTCCCACCCTGTTCTTCACATTTCTCTTCTATGTCTATATACAGCCCATGTCCCTATTGTAAACTTTCTAGGTAGCGCGGAAAACCAGCCCTTTGTCCTATTCGCAGAAAAAAGCTTATGATGGATTAAGACATAATAATGTCTTGTTCTTGAATATCTAATTGTTTTAATTGATGGTTGATTTCATCTTCTTTACGTGCAAGTTGGTCGCGAACCCGTCTGACGTCTTGTAGAATCCCATTCAGATTTTTCTTAGCATCGGTGATCCGAGTATGAACCATCCAGTCTGAAAAAATATTGTCAAAAAAGATATCCGTCATCGCCAGCAGATCGTTTTGCTGAATGGTCATCGAATCGGTCGCCACATTTTGGATATCCATTAATTCTGTTTTAAAATGCCGTAATGCTCTTTGGGCTCTATGAATCAAATCATCTGAGCTATTCACTTCCGAATATTTCAAAGCGGAGACAATCAGTCCACCACCCAAAAAGGTATCCCACATCGATAATCCTTCCGCCGATCCAAGTTTATCCAAAGCGGCATCAAGGGCGCGAATCGCTTTATTTCCGGCCTCATGTGCTTCCCCAATCTCCCGCAACAATGATCTCAATGTCACGCGTTCATCGGCTATTTTTTGCAAGGTTGTGCTAGCAATCGAATCATTTTGACGAATCCAAGCCTCTTTTTCTTTTAAAAACTCATCCCATTCCTCATCAACATACGCAAATTCAGGATTCTGATATTCTTTACGTAAGCGCTCTGTCTCCGCCTGTATATCAAGGTAGGTCTTTTCAGCTTCATGATACTTTAACTCAGCCTCTGCTACTTCAGCCATTTCTTTTTCCATTTTTTCATCCCATTTGCCCGTCCACTGATTGATTTTATTCATAAAAGAAAATTTCCCAAGCGCCAACACATCTTGTTGTTCTTTTGTTAATTGTGTATGAAGTCGGTCCCGATTCCTCTTAGCTTCCTTCAGTTGTGTTTCTGCCCCTTCCAAACGTCGTCTAATCCGATTTCGCTCATTTCGAAGCATCGTCAATTCCATTTGCCGTTCCTGTATTCTTCGTTCCATGCAAAAACACCTCCATATATAAACATACGGGGAAAAGGGATGGGAGGATTCACTTTGAAGAGTAAGATTTTTTGAAAAGTCCAGTCATCTTAACATGAAATAAATATAGGGCGACTCTATCAAATAAAAACATAGTAAACTGGGATTTCCCGGTCACCCACCCTACATAGAACCCGATTGAATGAATCAACAAAAATCCAAGGTTGCCAGGTATCTTCCTTTTTTTCAGAGGGATGTTTATAATGAATGTTGGTTGCTATTTTTTAGGGGGTAATTTGGATGAAGGCATGGCATTATGCACTCCTCGTTTTTTTCGGTGGGTGTTGTTATGGCATTTTATCGACATTTGTTAAATTGGCCTATGCTTCTGGGTTTACGATGGCAGAGGTTTCAGGAAGCCAATATTTATTTGGAACGATTTTTATTTGGGGGCTAACTCTTTTCATAAAGAAAAATAAGATCAGCTTTAAACAATTCATTAAGATTGTGGTGTCCGGAATTCCAATGGGACTAACGGGGATCTTTTATTATAAATCTTTACAAACAGTGGATGCTTCCCTCGCCATCATTTTCCTCTTCCAATTTGTATGGATCGGAACAGTGCTGGAGTGGATTTTTTATAAAACAAAACCAAACAAGAACAAGCTAATTTCCATTGTCATTCTGCTTGTTGGTTCTGTCCTGGCTACGGGGTTACTGGTTGGAGGAAGTAAAAGTATTTCTTGGGCTGGATTTGGCTGGGGGATGCTTGCTGCCTGCTCATTTTCCGCCTTTATATTAGTTAGCGGGGCTGTTGGAAATCAACTTCATCCTATTTTTAAAAGCGCCCTACTCTCAACTGGCGCTTTATGTACGGTGATGATTCTGCTTCCGCCGGTTTTTATTTTGGATAGCTCCGTCTTCCTTGGCTTGGCTCCTTATGGACTATTACTTGGCTTCTTTGGAGTAATGTTGCCACCATTATTATTTTCGATTGGTATGCCTCATGTCGGACCAGGGCTCGGGACGATCTTGTCCGCATCTGAACTTCCTGTGGCCGTCATTTTGTCAACAGTTGTGTTACGAGAAAATGTTACGCTCCTACAATGGTTTGGCGTCATCTGTGTGCTGGCTGGTATCTTTATTGGGCAAGCCTCGTTTATTTTGAAAAAGAGACAAGTGCCGATGATCAATCAATAAACTGCTGTTGCAGAATTCTAGTTTTCAACCTGCTAAACCACTAATTGGAGAATATAACCAATCCTGCTTTTTTGTTGAAATTTAGGTGAAAAAGGATTATTATTTTTAATGTAATATTGAATGCTGGCGTAGCACAGTTGGTAGTGCACGTCACTCGTAATGACGGGGTCGGAGGTTCGAGTCCTCTCGCCAGCATTATTTATTTTGGAGAAGTACCCAAGTCCGGCTGAAGGGGACGCACTCGAAATGCGTTAGGACGGGCAACTGTCGCGTGGGTTCGAATCCCACCTTCTCCGTATTTAACGTATGAAAGACAGAGCCATCGTCTATAAATGAACGATGGCTCTGTCTTTTCTTGCGGGATAGGAAAGTATAAAAATTGGCCAATGTTTAGATCTAGCTCCAGCGCCTAGCCCCTCGAGGTCAAATAACCCTGAACCTATGAAGGGAAAGATCGCCCTTCATAGGTTCAGGAACATTTGCTTGTCGGGGCTGAGTAAGGCGCTTGCGCTTTTCTTACTTATGGAGAATATAAGATGAAATGCTTTGGCTACCACTCAAAAGCCATAATTGTTTTCTTCCAACCTTTATGTTTTGCGGTTTCATCCATCATTTTTTTCATATCCCCTGCATGATGAATAGGATAGTCATGTTCTGGTAATAGCTTTTCCAAAGCTCGTTGGTAAGTCGGATCTCGAAAAGCCTCCATCAGTTGCTGGAAATCTTTTGCTGTACTTCGAGAACTCCCATACAAGGTCAATCCTTTTTCTAAAAGGTCCCGCGTATTAATCGGCACTTTTTCCTCTGTTACACCCATTAGAACCATTTTCCCTTGTGGCTCAATTAAATCAATCGCTTGATTGATCGCATGTTCACTGAACCGCCCTCCCGTACATTCAATAACGGTTGTCACATCTGGGTACTGTTTAAAATCGAAATGATCGACGAGATACGTACTGGCAAACTCGAACTGTTCTAGCTTATCGGCAACAGCTCCGAAAACAATTAAATCCTTCTTTGGTATTTTAAACATATAATGGAGCATGGCCGCAGTTAAATACCCTACAGGTCCATCTCCAAATACCGCTACTCTTCCTTCTTGCAACACGTCTTGAACATGGCGAAGAGCTTGTAATGATACAGAATTCAATTCTGCAAGCAATGCAATTCGATCTGGTATCTCTTTGGGAATCGGGATGGCATTCTCCGCCGGTAAAACCAATTGGCTTTGACCAATCCCATCGTAACCGCTCCCAAGGAAAACTCCATTTTTAGAATAATTATCCTCTATAGATCTTTCTGTTTCCTTTGACTCTCGATCATGTAAAAGCCGTTCCGGAATAGTAGGCACAATGACGACCCTTTGCCCGACTTTTACAGAATCATCTTTCGTGAAAACGACTTCCCCAATCCCTTCATGGAATAAAGCCATTGGTAGCTTTTCCTTTAAAGCATTTTCTCTCCTTTGCCCTGTATAATAGCGAAGGTCTGCGTGACATACACTGGCTAAGGTCGGTTGAATGACCACCTCTCCACTGCGAAATTCATGTTGGAGCATAACCTCTGTAATCTCCCCAGGCTCTATTAATCTATAAGCTTTCGATTCAATCAAATTCAATCAGATCACTCCATCCCATTTGTTCGTTTTTGCTCACTTTTGTATATTATATGCACAAAAGGGAAAATTATCAACATAGAATGTAAATATTACAAAAAGGGGGGAATGTTTTTACCGATTAAACCTCCGCGTAAATGGAAGATTTAATTCAAAAATTCACCTTTTGCACTTTTATGTTCATTCATATTTGTTTATGATAGAAGAAATGACGAGTATAGTAGATGTCGAAGATTAGGAGGATAAGGAATGCTGCCACTGGAAAGACATCAACATATTTTGCAGTATCTTAAAGAACATAATGTCGCCACTGTATCTGCTCTAGCAGAACATTTCCAAGTTCATGAAGCGACAATTCGAAGAGATTTAATCACACTTGTGAAAGAAGGACGCTTAAAAAGAACACATGGGGGCGTCATTATGGAGGAAGAGGTCCATTCAGAGCCTCCCTTTCAGGAGCGTGAGTCTGCTCAACTGGATGAAAAGATAAGAATTGGACAGTCGGCTGCACAAATGATTCGCGATGGCGAAAATATTATTCTTGATTCCGGTACAACTACTGTCCATATTGCGAAATCCATAACGAACAAAAAGAATCTCACTGTGATCACGAACGATATTAATATTGCCGCCATACTGCGATCGACACCTTACATCAAAGTGATTGTGACTGGAGGTACTTTATTTCCGGACAGCTATATGTTAAATGGGATGATTACAGATGAAGTGTTACAAACACTTCATGTCCATAAAGCTTTTATCGGGACTCCTGCTCTTCATCATCAAAAGGGGCTTACACATTTTGATGAAACACTTGTACCAGCGAAACGAGGTATGATTCGAGCAGCTAAGCAAGTCATTGTTGTAGCAGACCATACAAAAATTGGCAATGTTTCCTTGCACAAGATAGCAAGCCCTAATCAAATACATGATATTATTACGGGGAAAGAGGCAGAGGAACTAGATATGCGGGCATGGGAGGAATTGGGGGTTCAAATTCAACTAGCTTAAGAACAAAAGCGCAAGAGCCCGTTTAGCGACGTACAAACTTAAGGTAATAAGGTTGAACGGCTAAAGGCGCGCCTTCCTGGCGCAACGCCGTTCTGACCAACATCCTGTTGGCCTGAGATAAAGGAAACACGGCGAAGCATGAGCCGATGTTGACTTATCGTAGGAAGAAGCTGAAAGTTTGCTAGTCGCTGGGCGCTGGAGCTGGATGTCAAACCGCAACGTAAACAGTTACCACAAGCGACCATTTTAAAATTTCCTTAACCATAACAAAAGCGCAAGCGCTCGTTTAGCGACGTACAAACTTAAGGTAATAAGGTTGAACGGCTAAATACGCGCCGTCCTGGCGCAACGCTGTTCTGGCCAACTTCCTGTTGGCCTCCGTCCTGTGGCAATGCCGTTTTGACCAAACTTCCTGTTGGCTTAAAAATGGAACAGCGGATTTACCCCTTTTGGGGAATCCGCTGTTTGCTCACAATTTGCCTAACCTTATCTTTTGCTTCTGCGATATTGTGTGCATGGATCGTGATCTTTTGTGCTTCTGGATACTGCTCAGCTGCATATTGGTAACGAGGATCATAATAATACTCCAATAACCGACGAACAACTAAGGAATATTCCTCGTTTTTCAAAGCTTGTTCCACTTCTTCTGCGATTGGTGTATGGATCCTTGTTTTTATACGACTAAAGGCTTCCATGCATTCATGCTGGTGTTCCCAGGGCTGATAATCATCTAAAATCGTTTGGATTCTTTCTTCCATCGGCAATTTAATGAAAATATGTGTACCTTTATCTTTTAATTTCTCTATCACAGGAGGTAAAAGGGCTTTTCCAACTCTTCTACTCTCTCCTTCAAACAAAACAAAAGACGAATTTTTTAACTGTTCCATCCTCTGAACCAACAAAGAATCGAATACCTTTTGATTATGGGGTTCAAGGCCTATCCCCCCAAAAATAGACCCACGGTGATTGGCTAACTTTTCTAGATCAATAACTGGGAGCCCTTCTTGTTGAAGTCCCCGAAGAATGGCCGTTTTTCCGGTCCCCGTATTTCCATCTAAAATATAGGCGTGAGGGGTAAAATCCATTGTTTCTAATCGATCGACAACCCATTTGCGATAGGACCTGAACCCTCCTTCTAAGCGAAATACATGGATCTTCATCAGTTCAAGTACAGTAGCTGTTGTTTTGCTGCGCATTCCTCCACGCCAGCAGAATACAGCCTTTTCCCCTTCAATTTCTTTAAAGCTTTGGACAAATGCAGGGAGTTTGGCAGAGGCAATTTCTAATCCTCGTTCTTGAGCCGCCTCTGGACTCACCTGTTTATATAAAGTGCCTACCTCCGCCCTTTCCTGATCTGTAAAGAAAGGGATATTGATACTCCCTGGAATCGTAGCGTTTTGGAATTCTGAAGGTGATCGGACATCAATCATCGTAATTTCGTTTTGATTTGCTAATTTCAACAATTCCTCAATCGTTATGTTTCGATCCATGATTTTTACCTCACTCCCTCCATATTACCCTCTTAGTGGACTAGTCCCGATTCTTTTGATTTCTCTAGGAATTTTTGGGTCTTTTTATTAATCGGCTCTTTTAAGAAGGCACCAAAGATGATCGCAATGACGCCGCATAGAACGAGTACCCCAATATCTCTTAACGCCCTTCCCCAAACAATTCCACCAACAGCCTCACGCATTAAATCAACAGCATAGGTGAAAGGTAGATACGGATTAATGATTTGGAAAAACTTAGGGAGTAACTGAACTGGGTACGTACCACCCGAACCAGCAATTTGTAAGACGAGCAACACAATCGCTAATGCTTTTCCGACATTCCCGAATACCGATACAAGTGAATACACAATCAGGATAAAGACGGAACTAACCAAGAGTCCGAATAGGACGAGCCAAACAGGATGCTTGGCATTTACTCCAATCAAAAATAAGTCTCCTAGTGTCACCACGATGGTTTGAACAATACCGATCGTCCAGAAAGTGAAAAAACGTCCAAAATAGACCTGTCTCCCTGTATATAAACCATCATGATGGACATCCACTGCTAGTAAGGAAATAAGTAACAACGCCCCTACCCAACCAGCTAACACAGTATAGAATGGAGTCATCCCTGTCCCGTAATTTTCGATTGGAAATAATTTGTTTTGATTCAATAATACTGGTTCTTCAAAAAAGCTTCGTTCTGCAGAAGGATCATTGCGCAATAACTGGATAATCTCATTAATATCTGTATCCTTTTGCACATCCCTAATCTTCTCTGCCAATTGTTTTACCTTATCATTGACATAAGGAAATTCACCTGAAGCATATTCAAGCATCCCTTTGCCTTCTTTTAAATTCTTCTGTGTACTATTTAGCACTCTTTCCACTTCAGGCAAGGTAGATTGAATTTCTACCAGAATCCCTTTTGCTCCTGTTAAAGTTCCCTTTGCTTTTCCTACTTCTTCTAAGATCGTTGGCTCAATATTATTTTGATATTCTTTCACAAACTCATCCAACTTAACGTTTGTATCTGCTGCAGCTTGATGGATTTGATCAACCACTTTACTAGCAGTTTCCGTATTGTTTAAGAATTGGTCCATTTGATTGACATCAGCTCGTAGTTGTTCTAATGATTTTCGCAAATCAGCTGTTTGTGAAATCGCTCGGCCTATTTGCTCGTTTGAAAGCTGGTCCGATGTCTGCTCCTCTTCCCCAGTCTCTTCATTTGATGAAGGAGGTAGCTGAGCATTGGTCTCCTGTAATTGCTGTAAAGCCTTCTCAACTGTATTCAGCGTCGTAATCGCATCATCCATTTGTTTTTCTAGGTTTTGCTGAACTTTTTTCCCTTCATTGATATCAATCTTACTGTTTTTGGCCTGGTCTAAAAGTTGATTGATTTGATCAGCAATCGATTGGACCTTTGCAACATCTTGTTTAACTTTAGGCGCAATAGAGTTTAAACGGTTTTCCGCTTCATTCATATAACTCAATGTCTGATTAATCGTAGTTAAACCACTATTGGTATATTCCTTTACTTCCGGGATCGCTCCTTGGGCTTTATTCAGAATATCTCCAGCCGAATTCGCATCACCTAATGACTCATTTAGCATCTTGTTAATTTCCGGAAGATTTTCTTCAAGGGTAAAGATGTAATTCTCAAACTTCTCAATATCCGGTAAATTTTCTTCTAATTCAATGCCAAGATTATTAAACATCTCAAAAATCACACCGTTGACCGTGGAAATAAATTTGCTGCTCACTTGATCGGCGAGGACCGTAGCTCCCTTTTCCGTAATTTTAGGGGAAACAGCATTTAACTTCTCATTCACGTAATATTCCATCTTGGCTTTCTCCGGTTTATCGGAAAGAACAGTTCCTAATTTTTCCGAGAAATCTTCCGGAATAATCACAACGGCAAAATAATCTCCATACTCGACCTTATCCATGGCCTCTTTGCGATTGGTAAAATGCCACTGCATACTTTGATTATCTTCTAATGTTTCAATCAGCTCTTTCCCTGCATTAATCTTCTGATCTCTGACCGTTGCCCCTTTATCTTCATTCACAACACCAATTGGAAGATTTCCTGTATGGGAATAGGGATCCCACATGGCGGCAATATTGAACCAAGCGTAAAGTGATGGCAAAACAGCCAAACCACCAATCAGGATCATAGCCGCCCAATTGGTAACAATATTTTTCAAGTCTGTTTTGTAGATATTCAAGCTATTTTTCATACCTTTGTCCTTCCGTTACGGCATTTCGCCTATTATTCCCACTTGCGCAAAGATTAATCTTTACGAGGACATCTCACCTCTTTAAGGGATGTTCAAAAAGTCCGGTAAAAATGACACTTCGAATTTCTTCGTTGGCTTGTTTCTACGCTGCTCATGTATTTAAAAGCATACATTCCGCTGCTCGAAACTGCGCCGCCTCGAACTTCTTGGTCCTTTTTATCCTCCTTTTTGAACACGTATTTTAATCATTATTCTACTTTTTTAATTGGCTATTTTCACGTGGCCAGGATGATCTGCTGTGACCTCACCAATTAAACTGGCTTCCACACCATTCCGTTTTAGGTCTGAAAGCAGTTGTTCTGATTCATGGCTACCCACACTAATAAGGAGTCCGCCGGATGTAACGGCATCACATAAAATCCATTGGTCTACTTGATCCATAGACTCCGGGAAGGTAACCGATCCTTCTAAATGCGCAAAGTTGTTTTTCGTTCCACCGGGTATCACACCCTGTTCAGCCAACTCTCTAACGCGTTTTAATACAGGCACTTGGTTTTTCCTAATGTGTAAGCCTACCCCACTACCTTTAGCCATCTCTGAGGCATGGCCAAGTAAGCCAAAACCAGTGACATCTGTACAAGCATGAATTTCATAATGGGCCATCGTCTCAGCCGCTTTCTTGTTCAAGGTCGTCATCACTTTTGTTAGATCGGCAATTTCCTCATCATGTAATAAGCCCTTTTTCAAAGACGACGATAAAATTCCTACCCCAATTGGTTTCGTCAGAATTAATCGATCACCTGCTTTAGCCCCAGCATTCGTTCGTATTTTATCCGGGTGGACGGTTCCTGTCACAGCCAAACCAAATTTTGGCTCTTGGTCATCAATTGAATGACCACCAACTAAAGTGACACCCGCTTCTTGAAGCTTATCTGCGGCTCCTCTTAAAATATCAGCCAAAATACTCTTCTCTAATGTGGCAATGGGAAAAGCGACAATATTCAGTGCTGTAATAGGAGTCCCTCCCATCGCATAAATATCGCTAATCGCATTTGTCGCCGCTACTTGGCCAAATGCATAGGGATCATCGACAATCGGAGTAAAAAAATCGAGGGTTTGGACGATCGCTAAATCATCCGTAATTCGATAAACCCCTGCATCATCACTCGTATCAAGACCAACTAACAAATTCGGATCATGCTTGGCAGGTGGCAGCATCCGCATCACCTCTGATAAATCCGCGGGACCAATCTTACAGCCACAGCCTCCTTTTGAAGATAACGACGTTAATTTTACCGAACCAGACTGCGTCATAAGAATCAACCTTTCTTCTTAAAATATATATACAGTATAATGATATTGCACTATAATATCTATTTTTTTCAATCCCTTTACCATTATTTTGGAAATTAAAAGCCGCCAAGTATTGACAACAGCTTGAACAAGGTTTTACTAAAGCCCCGTCATATATTCATGATTCTGTTTACATATTTCCCCTTTCACTACACATACTGACAATAGACCCACCAATGACAAGGAGATAAATAGGTATGTCTATGTCGATTTGGAAGCGAAAAAGGCAAAAAAGAAAAAAGTCCAATGTAAAAATCCCACATTCTCGCATGGAACAGCATCAGGATGAGGAATTAAATGGAATCTTGCAGGATACAATTGATTTCATCCAAGAACTATTGGGGGACAATGATGATTTTATCATCCGTCGTTTTTCCGTTTATGGTACCCATTCTGCTGCTTTATTTTATATTTCCAACCTCGTTGAGCAGAAAACCATTAATCATGAACTGTTAAAGCCTTTAATGGAATTGCCTAATCATATAGATAAGAAGGAACTGGATAAAGAAGTGATTCTTTCCACTTTATCGGAACAAATTCTCTATCAGGGACAGCTTAAGAGGGAAACCCATCTAGTAAAGCTAGTCGATGCCATTTTATCAGGAGAAACGGTCCTTGCAATGGACGGTGTTCAAGAAGCATTTCATATTGACACGCGTTCTATTGATAAGAGGGCTGTCGACAGTCCTGATACAGAGCAGGTCATTATTGGTCCGCGGGAAGGATTTATTGAGCGATTAGGAACAAATATTGGCTTGTTACGCTACCGATTACCCACAGCTGATTTTTGTGTAAAAACGCTAAAAGTGGGACGACTGACGAAATCGAAAGTCGCTATTTGTTATGTAAAGGGAATCAGTAATCAGGCATTAGTTGACGAAGTAGAAAAACGCCTAAAGGAGATCGATATTGATGCCATCTTAGATATTGGCTATATCGAACAATATATTGAAGACTCCCATTATACTCCCTTTACCCAAACTTTATTAACGGAGCGGCCAGATAGTACGATTGGAAACTTAATCGAGGGAAGGGTCGCCATCCTTGTCGATGGCTCTCCCTTTGCCATGTTAGTTCCTGCTGTATTTAACCAATTCTATCAGGCAACGGAGGATTATTCCACTCGTTTTTTAATGGGAAGCTTTTCTCGATTCGTTCGGATGTTTGCCCTTGTCTTTTCCCTAATTGTTCCCGGTTTATATGTCTCTTTTATTTCCTTTAACCCGGAATTATTGCCGACGGATTTTGCGGTTGCTGTCGCAGGTGGGAGGTCAGGCGTTCCTTATCCTGCTGTTGTTGAGGTGCTGATCTTGGAAGTAGCCATGGAAATATTACGGGAAGCCACCGTACGGTTACCGAAACAAATCGGGAATGCTTTATCCATTGTTGGTGTTTTAATTGTTGGCGATGCTGCCGTGCAAGCGGGCATATCAAGTCCGATTACAGTCGTAGTCATAGCAATCACTACTATCGCCTCGTTTACGACTCCGGTCTATAATGCCGCATTTGCCTTGCGATTACTCCGTTTTCCATTAGCGATTCTCGCTGGGCTATTCGGATTATACGGACTAATGATTGGATTGATTATGGTCATCAATCACATGCTTTCTCTGAAATCATTCGGTGTTCCTTATCTTAGTCCAACCTCCCCTTGGCATACGCAAGGAATGAAGGACAGTGTGATTCGATTCCCGTTTTGGTGGATGCCGAAAAGACCGATTATGTTCCAATCCGAAAATAGTAAGCGGGTAAATGAGAGCAAAAAAGCGATTAAATCACAGCCCAGGCAGATTTTTGGCCCACTGAATAAGCGAAAAAAATAACGGAGGGAAGAACCCATGCAACCAACCCGAAATATAACTGTTGGCCAAACAACTGCGATACTGATTAGTACCATTATTGGGGTTGGTGTTTTACGGCTTCCCCTTATTTCCGTACAGCTGGCTGATACGGGCGCCCCGCTTTTAACTCTTTTAAGCGCCGTAATTGTTTTTGTTGGGATGTGGGGCATAGCGAAGCTGGGGAGTCAATTTCCAAATGAAACGTTCGTGGAGTACAGTGAACGCGTCATTGGAAAATGGTTGGGACGGCTCTATACCTTTATGATTATTGCCTTTTTTACACTATTAACTGGTTTTGCTGCGAGGGAATTCGGAGCGGTTGTTGTGACATCTGTTTTACCAAAAACGCCGCTTGAAGTAACCGTGATTGTGATGCTATTAATGGCCGTGATTTTTACTCGGGGGGATATGAATACCTTTACTTATATTCATAGCTTCTATTTGCCCGTTATCTTAGTGCCTCTATTGATTATTACATTGGTCTCCCTTAAGGATGCCAAAATCCTTTATCTCCAACCCATCCTAGGAAACGGCTTCAAAATGATCGCAGGTATTCCAGAAATAGCTGCGTTATTTCAAGGCGCCTTTATTTTGGCGATTCTAATTCCGTTCATGCAGAAGCCGAAAAAAGCAGTAAAAGCTAGCTTTTGGGGAGTGGCCATTTCTGGTGGCTTTTTCATTATGATTATTGTCGCTTGCATCGCCCTCTTTGGGACAGAAGAAATAAAAACAATCATGTGGCCGACACTAGGGCTTGCACGGGCAACCTCCCTTCCTGGCAATACATTGCAACGTCTTGATGTCGTTTTCTTAGCCATTTGGGTTACGGCTGTTTTTACAACGATCCTTTCGAATTATATGTTGACGGTCCAGGCGCTGAAACAATCTTTACGCCTGCAAGATCATAAAATGCTGACCCTTTTTCTATTACCGATTATTTTCCTGATTGCAATGTTTCCCGATGAAACGATCGAAATGTATCGATACATAGAAGTAGTTGGGAAGTATGGGCTTGTCCTCACTTTTATTTTTCCATTTATTATCTTGATTGTTGCCAAAATCCGTAAATGGCCAAAGAAGAAGGGGAAAGGAGCAGGGAAATGAGACCTAAATCAATTTTTGCCTTTTTTACGATTTTCCTATTGACTCCACTCCTCGGGGGATGCTGGGACAGTATGGATATTGAAAAAAGGGCAACCGTACTGGCGATTGCTATCGATAAAGTGGAGCTAGGTGAAAAGAAAGAACAGAGCTATGTTACCCACCTGCCCGGTACCCAGCCCGAAGCTGAAAGGATGCTACAGCTCACTGCCCAAGTTTCTGTACCAGGGCGAATTCCCCTAGGGCCTGAAACAACGGGTGGGGGAGAACAAGAGCCAGTGTGGGTGCTCACCGCTTTAGGACATACAGTGGATGATGCTTTATTAAATTTACAGCAGGAACTAGCGGATCAGCTGTTTTTAGGCCATCTGCGCGTCCTCGTGATCAGCAAAGAAATTGCCCAAGAAGGAGTGAAAGAAATCAATGACTATTTTCGTCGAAATGCGCAAGTGAGAAGAACGACGTGGATGGTCATTTCCGAAGAAAAAGCAGCAAAGTATATGAAAATCGCGCCGAAATTAGAAAGGGTACCTGCTTTATATTTAACAGATATGGTGAGCAATGCTGAACAATTAGGGAAACTTCCATCAGCAGATATGGGGATATTCTGGAGAACGCTCTCAAGTAAAGGACAAGATGGGGCCTTACCGTATTTAAAAATACACAAGGAAGAAAATATAGCGATCAAAGGTTTTGCTTATTTTCATGAAGATAAAATGAAAGGAATAATTGAACCGATTGAGATTGGCAACCTTATGTCGATCCTCGGAATGAAAGAAGGAGGATATGGTGCCTTCTACAACGTTCCAGGCTCAGATGACAAAGTATTGGTACGTGCTATTCGTCGCTATTCAAGGATGAAAACAAGCATTAAAAACGGAAAACCGGAAATCCGTGTTAAAATTCGCTACGAAAGCGAAATTGATGAAGATGCGAAAAACAAGGTAAATCTTGGCCGTGTAGAATTAATCAAAAAAATTGAAAAACAAGCATCTAAGGGGATAACCAAATCATTGAAAGGATTAATTCAAAAAATGCAAAAGGAGGAATCCGATATCTTTGGTTTCGGTGAACACGTACGAGCGAAACAACCCGCCTATTGGAACAAGCATATAAAAACAAAAGAAAATTGGCGGAAGGTTTTTAAAGACATCGACATTGAAATTGAAATGGACGTCCAAATTCAGCAAGCTGGGATTAAAGCTAATTAAACGGGATACCACTCTGTTTAGATTTCAAGTGAGAGGAGTTCATCGGCATGCTGGACATCAGCTATGGCTACTACCTTATTAGCCTTTTCATTTTAACAGGGATTATCATCCTCCTGTTAGATGTAAAAGCCTACTCAAGAAACAACCAGAAAAAGGAAAAAAAGTTCGCGTTATTTTTAGGATGGGCCAATATAGTCTTTGGCACAGCCTTCTACATCGTGAATTGGATTTATCAAAGATGGTTCTGGTAATCAAGTTATTGACCGCACCAATGCTTTCCTCGGTTTTTTGGGCTTATAGAACCCAGCTATGCGACCGTTTCTATGACTTTCCTGCGTTTCCGGGCTTATAGAACCTTGCTATGCGACCGTTTTAATGGCTTCTCTACGTTTTTGGGCTTATAGACTCAGCTATGCAACCGTCTCTAAATCCGTTCCTAACTCCTTTACCGCGGTTCCCTTTAGCCTGCTAAGGATGACGATAAAGTTGAAATTATAACCAGAATGCGTTACATTCTTTTGGTAAACTATTTTGACAGCATTGGTGTGATAATTTTGGCAATAAAGACACAAAAAACATGGTTGTTTGTCCTAACCATTGGTCTAGGTACATTACTCAACCCCCTTAATTCATCAATGATCTCTGTTGCCTTAACTCGGATGCAGCACGAGTTTGCTTTGACATTCGCAGATGCTTCGTGGCTGATTTCTGTCTTTTACTTAGCCAGTGCGGCTGGACAACCTGTAATGGGAAAATTAAGTGATATGTTTGGTCCGAAGAAATTATTTTTAACGGGCTTATTTCTTGTAGCCTGTTCTGCGTTGCTCGCTCCTTTTTCACCTAATTTCCCCTTTTTGCTCGGTTGTCGTGCCTTGATGGCCATCGGCAGTTCAACCCTGTTTCCAAGTGGAATGAGCATGGTGCGTACACATATTACAGAGGGACAGGCCAAAGCATTAGCAACTCTATCTATCTTCGCCTCAACTTCTGCCGCCTTTGGCCCCTCAATTGGTGGATTTTTAATTGAGAGCTGGGACTGGCCGTCGATTTTCCTTGTCAACTTCCCATTTATTATAGCTGCTTTTATCATGGCTATTTTTATTTTACCGAACACAGGACAGGGAAAAATTGAATTAGGAAGGATCGATTTTATTGGCATTATCCTGTTTATCTTCACGATCATTGGACTGATTTTATTTCTCCTATCGTTGGAAAATAACATTCATTGGTGGGCATTAGGCATTTTCCTATTGGGTGCGATTAGCTTTTATTATTATGAAAAAAGGCAAAAAGAACCCTTTATTGATCTACCGTCATTAAAAAGAAACCCAACGGTCTCCTTGATCTATTTACAATTTATCAGCATAAACCTGGTTTATTATTGTTATTTCTTTGGATTTCCAACCTTTTTACAACAGGTTCATCATTACAGTGAAAGAAATACCGGCCTCATTATGCTGGCCCTTGCTGGAGCTGGTGTGATCATTGCCCCTATAACGGGAAGAATGATTGATCAACATGGTTCCAAAAGGCCCCTCATTGTGGGAGCGATCATTTTATTTATCGGGACAGCTTTACTGCTAACTTTACAAGAAAGTTCTTCCCTTCTGTGGTTACTCGTGATTATGGCAGTATTAGGTATGAGTAATGGATTTAATAATATTTCCATGCAGACTGCGTTATATGAACATGTAAAACCAGAAGATACTGGCTCTGCTTCAGGATTATTCCAAACAAGTCGCTATCTTGGGTCGATTCTTTCCTCTAGCTTACTTGGTATCGCCTTTAATCGCCATTTAGATACGCAGCATTTACATAATGTCGCGCTGATTTGTCTTATCTTTTGTTTATTGGTTGTTATCCTTGCGATTCGGTTGCCGGGAAGGAAACAAGGTCTTTCGTAAAATGATAAGTAAGTGGTAATGAGCCAATCGCATGGGGCTATGTATTCTTTCGATCGGGCCAAATTGCTTAATTCTGGGACAGTTGCAAATCTGCTCGATCAAACCATTTTGCCCTTCTCTTTAAGTACTTGATTTTAAAAGCTTTAAAAAAACATAATAAAAATAATTATTTATTAAGGTGTCCTTTTGCGTCTATCGACTCTATATGAGGGATAGGAGGGATGCAAAATGATGAAAATAACTTTTCAAAAAGAGATTGCAAAGGAATTTGGGTTAAATGAAAGTATTGTTTTAGAGGAACTTTATGTACGAATTCAACAAAAAGGAATTCCACTGAACGGAAAAGTGTGGATTGAGTGCACATATGAAAAATGGCAGGAGGTTTTTCCGTTTTGGTCGATTTCCACGATCAAGCGCACCTTCTCTTCATTGAAAAAACAAGGTCTTATTCTCATGGAACAGCACGGGAAACATCGTTATGATCGGACCAATTGGTATGCGTTTACCAATGAAGGAATGCGTCACTTTTCGGAAAGAGAAACCACAACAAATGTTGAAAACAGTCATTGGGAAAAGCGTGAAGAACAGCAAGACGTCGTAGAAAGAGATGGAAATAGCACAACAAAAATCGAAACGCACACACACATTAAAGAGGAAAATGGTATACACGATAAAATTTCCATCATCCAAAAACAATTAAAGAATTTGCGTTTTTACCCATTACGCACCTCCCAGAAGGAAGAACTCGCCCACGCTTGCCGCACATTCCCACTTGAACAAATTATTGAAGCTTTGACGGTAACCGCCGAGCGTGCTATTTTCGCCTGGAAATATGCGTATAAAGTTTTATTAACAAATAAAAAAACCGCTCCCAAGCGGAAAACCATTCGTACGGAAAAATTACCAGACTGGTTTCAGGAATATAAACCGTCAAGCTCAAAAGAACCTGAACAAGTGTGGGATGGAGAAGCACTTGCCCGACGGCAACGATTGCTAGCGATTCAAGAAAAGTATAAGCAACAACCAAAGCCAACCTGTTCCAGTGTATAAGAAAGACTAGCCAGTCTTTTGTTAGCTCTCTTTCGGAAAATAGAAAATCAGTTTCTAATTCCTTTCCCCCCTTCCCTTTTCAGAAGGCATTCTCTACAATAAACGTAAGATGAAAATAGGGAAAGGGGAATGAGAATGGTTGAAAAATTAGATGTAAATGCTTATTTAGAACGAATTGGCTATGAAGGGACATTAGATAACAGTGCTCAGACACTTGCCCAGCTTCAGAATTGCCATTTACATACAGTCCCATATGAAAATTTGGATATCTTGCAAAATGTCCCGTTATCATTAGAGATACCTGATTTGTATGAAAAAATTGTGGTACAACGAAGGGGTGGCTATTGTTTCGAGCTTAATGCATTATTCAGCTGGCTATTGCGTGAACTGGGATTCCCTGTGACCGATTATTTCGCGCGGTTTTGGCGTGATGAACCCAATCCCCCTCCGAAGCGACGCCATCATGTTTTAAAGGTAGAGGCCGAAGGAAAAAACTACTTATGTGATGTCGGTGTAGGCGGAATTGTCCCAAGAAAGCCGATTAAAATGGTGGAAGGCTTGGTACAGACACAAGGTGATGAAGTGTATAAATTAGAGAAAGTCCCCAAATTCGGCTGGATGCTCTATGAGAAAAAGCAAAAGCAATGGCGAGAAATATTCTCTTTCACGGAGGAGCCTCAACTGGCAAAGGATTATATCATGGCTTCTTTTTGGTGTGAACATGCGCCTGAGTCCATCTTCACCAAAGAAGCGATGATAGCGATTCGTACAAAAGAGGGGCGAAATTCTGTTTCAGGTAAAGAGTTTCGTATTTTTACAGATGATCAAGTGCACGCTTTTACTCCATCTTCCAATCAAGAATACAAGCAAGCACTGCAAACGTATTTTGGGATTGTTTTGTCAGATGAAGCCGGTGATCATTTCTAAATACTGTTTTTTATAGGGCCTTTAGAACTGTTTTTCAATAACTTTCATAAAAGTCGTAACCTTTTCTCTACTTATTCGTTAATTATAGTGAATATATAGGAGAGGATGAAGTACAATGAGGAAAAGTAGGTTCTTAATATCATTGTTTTCCGCTGTTCTCATGGTAGTCTTTATTTCCAGTCCCACTTTCGCTGATGAAAATGAGGATGCTTCTATGATTCCAACAACAGGAGAGCCTTCAATTGATCCAAATTATGGGGAAGGAACCATCGAAGACTCTTCGTTTCAACTTATGGCCAATCAATATTTAAGTGGCGGCAAAGGTACGATTAGCCGATCGGGTACGACTGTCACAGTCACTGCCAACACAACAGCCCGAACATCAGTTGATGTTATTGGTGTAAGAATAACTCTACAAAAATGGGACGCTCAAAAAAAGGCTTGGATCAACCTATCCAATTTAGGCGAGTACAAGTCTCATGGTTCCACTGTTGTCTCAGGGCAGCAAAAAGTGACCGTAGCAAAAGGAAGATATCGAACCTCGTGCTTCCATTGGGTACAGAAAGGGAGCAAAGTGGAAAGTGCCTATAGTATTTCAACCTTTATTGAAGTAAAATAATTAGCTAGGCTTGCGATAAATGATAAAAAAGAACTAGTGATAGAGAATTCTTTCATACTAGTTCTTTTTCTTTTCGGATAATTAGAGCTATGCACAGCAAAAACTCCCTGCTGATCTCAGATAATTCTCCAAGATTAGAGAGGGAGTCATTTCATCTCTTTCCTTATTCCATCGATTCCGCAACTTCTATAATCTCCTGTTTTGACAAATTTCCGCTTATGGAATAATACATTTGGCCGCCTTTCACCCATAATAATTCACGAAGATCATCTTGGATCGTTAGGAGCTGTGCTTGTTCCCCATTTACAATTATATTCTCAATTTGGGTGTCTTCATTGTCAAATACCATTCCCATTCCAAAGGCTTCACCAATTGCTTGCTGATTGATCACAAAGCCCTCCTCGTCCGCTCCTTCATAATGCAAAAGAATGTCTGTACTTAACTCATCTTCCCCCTTCATAACGGTCACATTTTCCAGATGATAAGCTTTCGGTATATAGGTGGGCAACACAATTGGAAATGCGGTTTCCTGCCGTGCTTCTTGCAAGCTCATTTGCACAGATTCAAACTCAGATTCCACTATCACTGAATCCTCTTCTGATCCACCCGTTTGAGGAGGATCTCCAAACCCTGTATCCTGCCCCACTTTCAAAAATAAATGACCCATTTTCCCTTGAACCTGTTGGAGGAATTGGGTTAGCGTTGGAGAGGCTAAGCCTTGAGAGGTCGAGAATAGCGCGACGGAGGCAAGAATAACAAAAATGGATACAGCATACATCCACACGTTTTTGAAACTTCTTGGCTGCCGAACAGGATGTTTCTTCCGTGCCTCTTCTAGCTTCTCCCATGCCTCCCCCACAGAATACATAGGAGTTGGCGTCTGTTCTATCTCTTCATGAATCGCTTCTTTGATCAGTTGGTCTAGAGAATCACTTTTTCCTTTACTCAAAATGACCACCATCCCTAAACTCATCATGATTTTGCAATTCTTTTCTTAACTTCTTCTTCGCACGATGAAGGCGAGATTTCACTGCACTAGGACTAATATTTAACACTTCTGCAATTTCCTCCTCCTTTAGGTCGTACTCAAACCTCAGCAGTAGCACTTCTTTATAAGCTGGGGGCTTTAGTATAGAAATGCATTGCTTAATCAGTTGTTTTATCATCCGTCTTTCCACTTTTCCCTCTACAGGAGATCCAGAATGATTTGGTTTGGAATTTCTATCTAATATATAGACGTCATCTGTGAGATAATCGTTTCGCTTTTTTACTTTTCTTATATGATCAATCGCCGTTCTCGTGGCGATCGTCACAAGCCACGCTTTTATTTTCGCCCCACGTTTTAGTTTATGTAAATTTTGAAACGCTTTTATAAAGGCCTCTTGAGTAAGATCCTCAGCAAGGTATTGATCCTGGACGATAAAAAATACAGCCTTATAAACATCGTGGTAATGCGTTTCAAATATAAGTTTTTCATAATCAGCTGGTGTACTCAGCTGATTATTTTCCTGTTCAGGCAACTTGGTCCCTCCCAACAAACACTTATCGACTTTACGACTCAACTATCTATGTAAATATTACCACAATTAGAGAAGTAGCATTTAGCAAAATCTGACATTTTTCTGCTATATAGCGGAAGACACTAAGAGCATCCCAGCATTTTTTCTTGAAAGTTTTAGCTAGTGCAAAGGATTGTAAAATATTTTAGATATAATAAAAAAGATTGGTGCAGCGTGATGCTGACCAATCTTTTTACTCTTTCCTCAAATCCTCTATTCTAGGTTCCGAATCCACACTCCTGCCATATCAATCCAATTTTGGCATTCTTCTTGGATACCGAAATTGTTCTGAACACTCATACTCTCTTCATTCGCAAGGGAAAGACCGTGTCCACCCCGTGGATAAATATGGAGCTCAAACGGGATGTTGTGTTTCCTTAAAGCAACGGCAAACAGCATCGAGTTTTCCACCGGGACACCGGCATCCTCAAACGTATGCCATAGGAATGTAGGCGGTGTTTGCGCATTTACTTGCTTCTCCAAGGAAAGCTTCTCTCGTAATTCTTCGTGCTGATCTCCCAGTAAGGCATCGAATGAGCCTTGGTGAGCATGAATCCCCGAGGAGATGACAGGGTAACTCAAAATAAGGCCGTTTGGTTTGTAGGCTGCTTTGTCGACTTGTAAACTTTTAGCTAGAAAATCCTTTTCCCAGAAAACGCCGAGACTTGCGGCTAAATGACCGCCTGCTGAAAAACCAGCGACGATCACTTTATTTGAATCCACATTCCACTTCTCAGCCCGATTTCTCACATGGGCGACTGCCGTAGCAAGTTCGGTTAAGGCAGTTGGAAAAGTTGCTGGCGCTACGCTATACCTTAAGATAAAGACATGAAACCCCATGGCGTTCAGCCGAATTGCCACTGGCTCTGCCTCACGATCGGAAGTCTTAACATATCCGCCACCTGGACAAATGACGACAGCCGGCCTTTTTCGGTTTTGGTCAATCTCTGGTGAGTTATCCAACACATACGTGTAAAGCTTTGCCTCTGATTGCTCTGTCTGAATGCGAATCACTTCATGGATCAATGCACAACACCCCTAGTCTTTTTTAAAAGTATACCCCGACCGGGAAACTTTTTAAAGTTGGAAAAACAACATCTGCTTGGGGGAGATCCTGTTCTTGACCAACTCCGAGCGCAAGCATTCCAACCGCCTTCGCCGCTTCTAAACCAGCCTGGGAGTCTTCAAAAACCACACATTGTTCATAAGGCACGTTTAATTGATCGGCCCCTAAAGTAAACACCTCTGGGTCTGGCTTCGCTTTGGAGACAGCATTTCCATCGACAATCACATCAAAAAAGGCGGTGATTCCGACATTCTCCAAAATCATTTTTGCATTCTTACTTGCAGAACCTAAAGCAATTTTTACCCCTTTTGCTTTTAATGTTTCCAATAAAGCGAGGGAACCTTCCAGCAGTTCCGATTCATCTAGCTTGGAAATAAATTCCACATAGCGGTTATTTTTCTCCTCTGCCAAACTTTCCTTCTCCGCTTGTGTGAAATGCTCTGTCATTTGACCAACTTCTAATAAAATATCTAGCGAGGCCATTCTCGACACCCCTTTGAGCCGCTCATTATCCTGAAGGGTAAAGGAAAATCCTAATCGATCAGCGAGTTCCTTCCATGCTAAATAATGATATTTTGCGGTATCGACTAAGACACCATCCAAATCAAAAATCGCGCATGTATGCTTCATTTATTTCCCCTCCAGCGAAAGACTCAATTGCTCTTCTAATTGATAAGCTTGTCCATATACATGAATCGTTTTCTCTCTTCCACTTACAAGTGTGAACTGACAGGACCCCGAGTTAACCTTCACCTTGATCACACTGTCTTCATAATGAACTTTAAATTGATAACCTGTCCATTTGTCTGGCAAGAATGGAGAAAAATGATAGCCCGATTCTTTGATGCGTAAGCCGGCAAATCCATAGACAATCGCCATATAGTTTCCGCCCATATTCGCCGTATGGATGCCATCTTTGGTATTTTTATGGGTATTAAATAGATCGAGTTTCGCTGATTCCCCAAAGTAATCGTACGCTTTCTCATATTCTTTTAATTTAGCGGCCATAATGCTAAAAATACAGGTAGACAAGGAGGAATCATGGGTCGTAATTTTTTCATAATAGTGGAAGGAATTTTCAATCGTACGTAAGCTTTGCGCATCCTCGACAATAAAATGAGCCAATACTGTATCCGCTTGTTTACACACCTGGTGACGATAAAGATATAAAGGATGGTAATGGAGCAACAATGGAAATTGATCTTTTGGTGTTTTCTCCAAATCCCAAACCCGCTTGCTTAAGAAGGAATCATCTTGCGGATTAATATCCAAATCGGCATCGTACGGTAAATACATTTGCTCCGCTGCTTTTGAAAATTCTTCGATTTCTTTCGGTAATAATTGAATTTTTTCCAATACAGCTGTCTGACCATTTGCTTGTAATAGCTGATAAAATTTCACAGCCCATTGTAAATGGTATTGGGCTAAGGCATTTGTATAGTAATTATTATTGACTACACAAGTATATTCATCAGGGCCTGTTACATCATGAATCATAAACTGACCTTGATAGAAGTGACCAGCATCAAGCCATAATCGAGCCGTTTCAAAGATCATTTCTGCTCCATATTTTGCAATAAAGTCGAGGTCCTTTGTGACCAGATAGTAATTGATTACAGAATAAGCGATATCCCCATTAATATGATATTGCGCCGAACCTGAAGGATAATATCCCGAACATTCCTTCCCAGAGATCGTTCTCCATGGATATAAAGCACCTTTTGTATGGCCCATGATACGGGCATGCTCCCGAGCAGAATCTAAGATATTGTAACGATATTGAATTAAACTTTTCGCCATTTCTGGTTGTGTCAGCAAAAAGAACGGTTGGATATACATCTCTGTATCCCAAAAGTAATGGCCTTCGTATCCCTCACCGCTTAGCCCTTTCGCGGCAACATTGCTAAACCGGTCTTTTCCAGCCGATTGCAGCAATTGATAGAGATTATAGTACATTGCCTTACTTAATTCCTCATCACCATCAATCTCCACACTGGCATGATCCCAATAGTTGGCCAAAAACTGTTCTTGCTTTTGATACCACGTCTCAATTGGTTCAGCGGTTGCCTCTTCCATTAATTGTAAAGCATGTGCAGATGGGTTTTCCTCACGGATCGAATCGGCAAAAATCGTGTATTTGCTTAATGAGACTGTCTCGTTAAGTTCAATGGATGTTTTCAAATCCCATTCGATTGAGTCACCGTAGATGTGATGCTTGATTTCCCCCTCTTTTGACAAGTGATGTTGAACCGCTGTGGCAACTTGTAAGCCTGATGCCGAAGTTCGTGATCTAATCAGTGAAACACCATCCCTCTCTTCCACCTTCTCCACATGGATATGCCGAAAACTTTCTCCCGCAACACGCGGGTCATCCGGGTTGAAATAGTTTTGCACATTCCCAATATGTGAGGAAAGGAATTGAAGATCCCCCGAGAAATTCATAGCTGTGACATCATATTGGATCGTAAATAGAGGGAGCAACACAAAGGATGCCATCCTTGTTACAATGATTTCCACTTCATGCCCCTTAGGAGAACGCCAAAGTATGGTTCTTTTCGTGACTCCTTTTTCCATATCCAATGTCCGTGAACTCTTAAGTACTTCCCCTTCAAACATACTAAAAAGCTCTTGATCAATCCGCAGCTTTATACCTTGTGTATCCGCCACATTCACCATTGTCTGTTTTTCTTCGACAAAGCCATAAAGTTTTTCGGCCTGCTTCATTTCCGCCAAGTCATAAAAGCCATTAATATAACTGCCACGAATGGACTGGAACTGCTCAGGATAACCTTCTTCAAAATTAGAACGGACACCTAAGTATCCGTTCGCATTGTGAAATAAAGTTTCATTCACTAATAGCTCCTCGTTTTCCAGACTAAAATCCGTGATTTCATATACTAACTTATTATTCATTTCATACATACCCTTCGAAAAATTATTTACTTTTGTCCTCTTCTCCTAAATACTCTTGCATGAGTTGCCTATGAAAAGTTTGGTTTCCTACACAAATCGATGTTTTTTCAAATAGATTGATCGGTTTATTATCAATCGTGGTAGCTTTAACCCCCAACTCCCCTAGTAAAACTAAGCCTGCGGCAAAATCCCATGGGGATAACCGTAAACTTATAAAACCATTTAACTTCCCACTCGCAACGGCCGCCATTTCCAAAGCAGCTGATCCAATCACTCTTGTTCCCCTGATATCTTGAATTAATGAATGGAATTTTCGATAATCATATTGGTCATTGGGTACAAGCCAACTACTATCAATCCCTAGAAGGGAATGTTTTACCGTAGTCTCTCTTACTGTCTTCAGTCTTTCCTTATTTTTGAATGCACCATAGCCATGTAAGGCGTGGTAACACTCTTCTCTAATAGGATCATAGATAATCCCGACTCTCGGACTGCCATTTTCATATACGGCAACTGAAATAGCAAAGTTCTCCTTTTGATGGACAAAGCTTGTCGTCCCATCAATAGGGTCGATTAACCAAACAATCTCTTCTCTTGGATTAAAGGAAGTGTCTTCCCCCATCCCTTCCTCTCCAATTATATGGTGATTTGGATATCGTTCTTTAATTTTACGAATGAAAAACTCTTCAATTTCGCGATCTTTCTCCGTCACCAAATCGGCTTCAGAAGTCTTATATTCCACACGTAACTGCTCACTCAGACTTTCCTTTATGTTTTTGCCAGCTTCCTTCGTCCAGGATATCGCCGTCTCATATATTTCATTAAACTTTTCCAAAATAGCTCACTTCTTCCTTATTTAATGGCTCCTTCACCAATTCCCTTGATAATGTATTTTTGTGAAAATGCATAGAATATGACAACTGGAATAATCGTCATCGTTAAGCCTGCCATCGCTAAGTTCCATTGGATCGTAAATTCTCCAAAGAAATAGAAGGTTGTTAGCGGAATAGTGCGCAACGCCTTATCAGAGAGTGTCAAGGATGGTAATAGATAATCATTCCAAATGCTAATGACATTCAAAATCATGACGGTGACAGTGATCGGCTTAAGCATCGGAAACACAATCCGCCAAAACACACCAAATTTCGAACAACCATCAATCGTTGCCGCTTCTTCTAAGGAAACAGGAATCGATTTTATAAAACCGTGATATAAGAATACAGAAAGACTCGCATGGAAGCCTATATTCATGTAAATCAAACCACCATGTGTATTCAACATTGGAATATGAAGTGTATCGCGAAGGAATCCCATGAATTCCATTAAAGGCATCATCAAAGTTTGAAAGGGAATAAGCATCGTTGCCACGAAAGTCATAAAAATAACCTTACTAAGCTTATTGTCTGTGCGCACTAACATCCACGCTGTCATCGACGCCAAAATTACAATAAAAATAATAGAGACAATCGTGACAAACAAAGAGTTTTTCAAGGCAAGTAGGAAATTCATCTTCTCCATTGCTGTTTGGTAATATTGAAAGCTAAATTGAGAAGGAAGTGCGAGCGCATTACTATAAAGCTCTTCCCGATTCTTAAACGAATTGACAAGCATGATATAAATAGGTGATAAAAAGGCAAGTGCAAGTAGAAAGAGCAAAATTTCCGCAACGATTTTACTTGTTTTTTTCATTACATTTGCACCTCTCTCTTCTTCGTCATGTACACTTGCGTCAATGTGATGGCCGCTACAACTACAAAGAATACAATCGCTTTCGCTTGCCCATATCCATAATGACTGTATCCGAAGATTTCATTGAATATATTCATCGCAAATAATTCTGTGGAGTTGACTGGCCCTCCATTCGTTAAAGACAGATTCACATCGTAAATCTTGAAGGCGTTGGCAAGTGTGAGAAATAAAGAAATCGTGAAAGATGGCATTAACAATGGGAAAATAACTTTCGTTAACCTTTGCCAGAAATTAGCCCCATCCACACGTGCCGCCTCAATTAACTCATTTGGAATTCCCTGAATACCTGCAAGGTAAATAATCATGGTGTAACCAGCCATTTGCCATGTAAAAACAGCCACAAGCGCATAAAGGGCATAATTCGAATCTAGCAGCCAATTAAAGAAGACACCTGTCATTCCGGTTGATTCTCCCATCGTTCTAAAAACATCTGTGAAAATAAATTGCCAAATATAACCAAGGATTAAGCCGCCTATCAAATTAGGCATAAACATCATCGTTCTTGCGGCTTTCGATGTCCGAAGCTTCGAAGTAACCAATAACGCAAAAGTAATCCCTAAAACGTTAACAGAAATAAGGGCTAATATCGTAAATTTAATCGTTTTCCATGCAGAGCTAAGAAAACGGGGATCATCAAATAATTGCACAAAGTTCCCAAAACCCACAAAGGTCTTCGGATTAGAAGGGATACCATCCCAATCAAAAAATGAATAATAAATCCCGATCAAAAACGGAATAATGACAACCGTAGCAAAAATTAATAGAAGTGGGACAGTGAATAGTGCAAACCAAACTCCGTCCATCCTTTTCTTATTCAAGTCAAACCCTTCTTTCCTCATAATTAACAAAGTGAAAGGCCCATCGCCTAATGTATTTTTACTAGCGATATCATACATTTCACGAAGGGCCTTTTTATTGTTTTAAAATTATTTAAACTCCTTTATTTTACACTGTTTGCCCAAGCAGCATCCAGATTTTCAAGGAATTGTTGACCTGTCATATCTTTAGAAAGGAAATATTCCTGTGTAACTGGTGCCAGATCATTCACAATCGCGTTCGCCGGGAAATAATTGTTTGCCCACATGATTGTTTCACCACTATTGGATGCCTCTAGAACTTCTTGTGATAAAGGATCAAGTTCTTTCGGTTCAATATTCGTCATCGCTGGAATAAAACCAAACTCTTCCACAATATAGCGTTTTCCCGCATCACTTGTGAACATCCAATTTAGAAAATCACTAGCCGCTTTAATTTCATCCTCATCCTTTTGATTATTAATAGCCCAATTACTCGCTACACCTACTGCTAACTTGTCATTTCCATCAAGTGGAAAAGGCAGCATTCCGTATTCAAAATCTATATCGTAATCCTTGAACATATCATATGCCCAGTTCCCTTGGTGAATCATGGCTGTTTTGCCAGTTGCAAAATCTCCGATCACACCATCATAAGTCACTTCCAAAGGATTTTTCGTATTTTCCTTTATGGCATCCATAAATTTCGCAAAATCCTGGAATTCCTTTGTATCGGCCATTTTCACTTCGCCTTTATTTAACTTTTCAATAAAAGCTACAGGATCATCTTGTAACGCAAATGGCGTATTCAAGATATGACCAATAAGAAAGTAGGCTTCTTCCGAGAGCCCTAAACCATTAATATCTTCAGATTTAAATTTTTCCAATGTACCAGCAAAGGAATTATAATCACTTACATCTTTTGGATCCACTAAATCTTTGTTATATATAATTCCATATCCTTCCACACCATATGGGATCCCGACAATTTTCCCGTCAATTTCCAATTCCATATTTGGTGCAATGTACTGAACATACTCCTCATTACTTTGATCATAAAGATATGATTTTAATTTCTCAGCATCTGTTGGGCTCACACTAAAAATAGTTGGCCCTTGATTACTAGTAAGCTTTGTTTGGAGTTGCTGCATATAATTATCTCCTGCAGCTCCCAATACCTCTACATTCACACCAGTTTCCTCTGTATATTCCTTCGCAAGAGCTTCTAATTGATCGACAATTTCAACCTTACTATTGAAAACCGTGATCGTCGGCCCTGAGGATTTACCTTCCCCATTTTCATCATTGGAAGCACCACAGCCCGCCAACACAATGGTAGAAATGACCAACAAAGACATGAAACTGAACAAGATTTTATTTATTTTACGCATTTTTTCATCTCCTTCATGCATTATTCAGTAAAACGCTATACTAGTATTTTAGCGTTTTCAATAAAAATGTCAATTATTTTATCGATCTTTATTTCTAACTTGTTTATTTTACCCGAATTACGGCTTATTATTCCAGTATTTTTTACATTTTATAAGGTTTTATTTTACTTTGATATCTTAATGCACGTGTTCAACCATGCCTTGGCAGACACTCCGGGGAATGAAAACTAGAAATAAAGTCCATAGTTTTCGTATAAAAGGGAGAATGGACGGTTTTTTACTAAGTGAAATATTTTTATAAATTTTACTTACGGTTAGTAAAAATTTTATCGATCAAAAGGGGTTGGAATTTTGTCGAAAAAAAAGGTAAAATAGAATATTGGGAGGAAAAATAATATGAAATTACTTAAAACCCTACTATCTATCACTTTTATTTCTTTTTTAACCGGAGGCATTCTTACAGGGTGTGACGGATTTTTAAATGGGGAACATAAATTCGCTCCTGATCATGACGACCAGAACATTCAAGAGAATGCGAAGGATAAAGCTCCCGATCAAGATAAAAAGGACCAAAGCAAGGATAAAGAAAAAGATAATCCTTATGCGAATGCGCCTAAGGTGGATCCAACCAAGTATCATGATAAAGCGATCCAAGTTGTGGCTAATCCTAATGAAGTATCGATTCTTGTTAATAAACAGTACAAATTACCTGATAATTATGAGCCCGATGATTTAGTCTACCCAGATGTTCACTTTATTTTCTCGGAAAAAATCGAAAAGCGAAAAATGCGGAAGGTGGCTGCTAAAGCATTAGAGGAAATGTTTGCGGCAGCTGAAAAAGATGGGATTTATTTGGCGGGTGCTTCAGGCTATCGCTCTCAAGAAACACAGATTACCCTTTACGATAATTATGTAAAAAAAGATGGGAAAGAGGAAGCCGATCGTTATAGTGCTAGACCGGGGCATAGTGAGCACCAAACTGGCTTATCGATTGATGTTTCTGGTATCTCTGCAGAATGTGCTGTGGAGGATTGCTTCGCAGATACAGCGGAAGCCAAATGGTTAGCGGATCATGCACACGAATATGGTTATATTATCCGCTATCCAAAGGATAAGGAAAACTTAACCGGCTATATGTATGAACCATGGCATATTCGTTATGTTGGCAAGGAAATGGCAAAGGAAATCTTTGAGCAAGATATTACACTGGAAGAATATTACAATGTCGCCATTCCGGTTAACGAGAGGAAATAAATACCTAAGAAGCTAATCAAGTAAAATGATTAGCTTCTTTTTTAAGGTTCTTCGTGGTTTTGTGATTATGATGAGATTGGATGAATTCCGTTTAAGATTTCGTTGATGGCCGCTTCCCCAGCTTCTTCCCATTTTTGTGGGCGAGGAATATTGCCATCTTGATCAAGTGGTTCTTGAAACTGATTTACACCAGTTGTTGTAAGCAAAGAGCTCTCATCACGATCTAAACCAATGTTCACAACATGTTTTATCACATAGGGCTTATCAAACCGAATACGAGCTTGATATTCATCGAGCATCCCTTCTACAACGTGAAAGGGTATTCTCATATAGATCGTTTCCCCGCCCTCTCGCCATAAAATGGAATCGAAATGGCCTTTATCATAATCCCAATTTCCCCCTAGACAGTACCCTAATGGGCATAGATGCTCCATCATCTCGCCAAATTTTGCTGTTTTTCCCTCAATTTCTGTATCCAATATAATCATTGATCATCCACTCCAGCATAAGATTGAATACTATTCTTAACCAACCCGGAAATTATATACATGTCTTGTGTGATCAAATGACGCATAATTTCTTTATTTCAGTGGACTGTTATTAGGAGGGATTTTAGGATATCGATGTGCGGCTCCCTTATTGGGAGTCATATATTATATGTTTTCAGAAATGCCCTACAGATGGTTTTCATAAAGTTTAGAGTAAAAGGAAAACGGGAGATCCTAAACGCAAAAGGGATCTCCCATTTTTTAGTATGATGGTTGATCATTCCATATACTCCACGGAAAAGTATGAGGCGGTGCTTGTTTCACCTTTATCCATTCCTTTGTTGTAGGATGTTCAAATCGAAGCTCAGATGCCCAAAGAGCAATTTGTTGCCCAGGCTTATTCACTGCTTGTCCATACTTCTGATCTCCGTATAAAGGACAACCGATATTGGAAAATTGAACCCTAATTTGATGAGGGCGGCCTGTATGTAGATTGATTTCTAACAGGCTCATACCTTTCGCCTCCCCCAATATCTTATAATCCAGTATCGCCTTTTTTCCTCGAGGATCATTTTCTGGAACGACATACACTTGATTTTTCTTCTGATCCTTCCATAAATGATGTTCCAATTTAGCTTGCCTTTCCTTTGGGACTCCTCTGACAACTGCGACATACTTTTTATCGAAAGCCCTTCGTCGAATCGCATCCGATAATCTTGATGCCGCCTTTGAAGTTTTCGCGAATACCATCACACCGCCAACAGGACGATCAAGTCGATGCACTAGCCCTAAATACACATTACCAGGCTTCTGATAGCGAATTTTTATATCTTCCTTTAACATGGTCAACAGATCTGGATCACCAGTTTGGTCTGCTTGTACAGGAATATTGACTGGCTTTTCAACAACAAGCAGATGATTATCTTCGTATAAAATGGGAATATCCAATATGTATCAAAACTCCTTTCTTATAAAAGGCCGTCGTCTATTCACTAATGCCAATACGGCCTCATCGTGATTTCCGGTAATCATGGAAACATCTTTTCTTGAGAACAAGGTCTCCAAAACTTCATTTGTATCTGGTCCAATCGCGATCATATCTCCTAAACAAAAGATATGCTCTATATCGTCTCTTCTATCAATCTCTTTCAATACAGCCCGTAATGCTGGATAATTTCCGTGTATATCGGTAAGGACTGCAAATTTCATCTGATCACCTTCCATCACTTTTTCATTTGTCCTTGTAAATATTCGGGATGCTTTACATAAATAAAACCAGATTCATCTTCTAAGTAGTCTAGAATCGGATCATCACGAATAATCCGTAGACATTCCCGATCATTGATATGCAGATCTTCGTGAGTTTGGATTTCTGAAAGATGAATGGTTTTAAAGGTAGCGAACTCTTCATCTTCATGACCATCTAAAGAAATATAATACATCACAACTGGACTATCCTCTAAGGCTTTCATAATGTAGTCAAAAAGAAGGTTAGAGATTTTTTGGGAAAACGGATTATTGAACCGATAATTTCCTTCAATGGGCAAATAGTTAGAGGTACATCTTGTTTGATAACGAAGACGTACATGCTTTGAAAAATAAAATCTTTTTAAAGTCTCCTCATCCATATTTTCCTCAAACCAAAGACCCGTAAAATCAAGCTCAGAGGCATAAACATTTTCCCTAATCGGTTGATATCCGATAGATTCTGTTGATAATGGAGCATGTGACGCAAAATAAGCATAATAGGTCATATGGTCACCTCAAGTTCCTACCGTTTTCACCTTATTATACTCTTCCCTTTACAGCATTTCGCCTATTTTTACAAAAATGAACCCTTTCCAACAAAAATGGGGCAACTCAATAAGCTGTCCCATTTCATTGCTCCTTTTTCTTTTCCTCAAATTCCGTGTCATAAGTTTCCTTAACCTGCTTCATAGACTTTCCTTCAATAAAATATGCAATGGCCGCTTCACATAAGGCATAAGTTCCCGTTGTTGCAATGGCCCCAGAGATCACGCTTCCGGCAACCGGAATAAACTTCACCAATTGTCTTGCCACTTGGCGTAATACAAATCCCGTTGCCACATTGACTCCCAATGCGCCCATAAATTCAATAACAGATTTTTTTCCAAGTTTTTGCCCGGAAATCAAAGCAATCGAAGCAATCATCGTTGTTTGTAAGCCAGTAATAATCGGCAGATCAGGACCTGGAATCGGGCTTGCTCCGATCGCCCCCGTTATTCCGGCTATACTCTTTCCCAGTCTACGTGCCACCTTCTTTTGTACAGATTTTATCTTTGATAATTTCGCTAACACCATTTGCGCTTCATTTGGTAACTGTTCAATTAAATAATCCAATAAGCGATCAATATTCCAGCGTATATCATAGGCAATGTCGTCCTTGTCGAATTCCATATAAGCTGAGACAGGGATGACCTTAACTGGATTAGAAACAGCTTCTCGCAATTTCGTCTCTAATACTTGAATAGCCTCCTGAATATTTTCCTGTTTCACTGGATGATCAAATGGTGGCTTGTCCGCAGATTTTGGACTTAATTCGTCTACTTGTGTCACGACACCGATAATCGGAGCGTCAAATTCATGTACTTCTTGAATCGTCTTTTTTAATTCTAGTAATTGAGCCAAATCCTCGTCAATTCGTGCGCTTACTTCTTTTGCTTTACTTAAAAACAAAATCGCATCTGGGCATTTTTCCTTGATTGAGGATTGTACCTCCTCCAAAGCGGTACCCTTTGAAAAGGCCTCCTCCGGATCATCTGCTTCCCCTAATCCTCTTGTATCTAGAATTTCTAGAGCACCAGCATCCGATTGATAACGATGCCATTTCCCGGCTCCAGTCCGTGCCTTCACATCGCCAATCTCTGCCCTTTTTTCACCAAAAATAGCATTAATGAGACTTGATTTACCTGCGCCCCTTCTACCAACAATCGCAAACCGGGCAGGACGTGCATCCAAAGTAAAAGATTTCAAATGATCCAATTCCACACGAATTTTATCTTTCACTTTCCCCGGAATCTTTGCTTTCGCTAAAGCTTCATATATGGATTTAATCAGATCTTCTATTTGCTTTTTATTTTCCTGTTCGTTATTCATCTTTGCAGCACCTCCATATTCAGAGTGAAGTAAAGCGTTTATATAAAATTATCCCTTACTAAAGGGATTTTGTCTAATGTTAGCGAAAATGGTATGCTCAAGGAGTAATTGAAATCCCCGGAAAAATGAGGCGTCAGTTAGATGTGGAACTATCCTCTTTTAGAACGAAAAGGCTGTTCAAAAAGAAGGATAAAAATCGAACTTTTTGAACAACCTTTAAAATATTAATCATCCAACGCTACATTATGATGCACTTGCTGGACATCTTCCAAGTCTTCTAACACATCGACCAATTTTTCAAACTGTGCCTGGTCCTCCTCGGATAAAAACACTTCATTTTGAGCAAGCATGGTTAATTCAGCAACCGAAAACTCTGTAATCCCCGCTTGTTCTAATGCCTCTTGCACAGCATGAAACTGATCAGGCTCCGCATATACGATCACTGTGTCATCTTCCTCAACAATATCACGTACATCAATCTCAGCTTCCATTAGGATTTCTAATATATCATCCGCTGTTTTCCCTTCGACACCAAAAACAGCAGTGGCTTCAAACATATAAGCAACAGAGCCACTAACCCCCATATTGCCGCCATTTTTGCCGAAAGCTGCTCGAACTTCGGAGGCTGTACGATTTACGTTATTTGTTAGGGCGTCGACAATCAGCATCGAACCATTCGGACCAAAGCCTTCATATCGAAGTTCTGAGTAGTTTTCATCTGATCCACCTTTTGCTTTTTCAATCGCACGATCAATAATCGTTTTCGGCACATTGTACGTTTTCGCTCGTTCTAAAACGACTTTTAAAGCTTGGTTCGCTTCAGGATCAGGTTCACCTTGTTTAGCGGCCACATAAATTTCCCGACCAAATTTAGCATAGATCCGGCTCGTGTTTTTATCCTTTAATGCCTTTTTTTCTTTAATATTATTCCATTTACGTCCCATACGTAACACTCTCTTTCAACTTTGAATACGTAACTATCCTATTATAACGCTAGATTTGGCAATTTTCGAGTAGTAATATTTTGCAGGTAATTCATGATTTATATCGAATATAAAAAGTAACACTCTAATAAGCTGATTATGCATTTATATTTACTTTATAAGGAGGATTTATTTCGTGTATAAAAAGATCATTTGGTCCCTTATAGGACTTATCGGTGTACTGGTGGGAGTGTTTCTTATTCTTGTATTCACAGATTCACCTCAATCACCGGAAAAGGCAGACAAAGAAAAGAAAGAAACAGCGGTTCAGGCTGCAGCGACGGTTGAAGAAAATGATGCAGATGCCGAAATAGAAGCAGAAGCCCCTAATCCTTTTGGTCAAAAAAGTACGCTAGCAGAATTAACAGATGAAGATTACCGAAATTATATTCATAAAATGTCTCACCAAAAGGTTAAGGCTGATGAAAAGTGGGGATTCTATGAAATCACCCCCGAGCGAATTGACTGGTTATTACAAGGCTTAGACCAAGTGAACTTAAAAAGTGAAGATGTCTACAGGGACATTTTAGAAAGATGGAAGGCTGAAGACTTTTCCAAAGTAGACCAAGATCATAATGCCATCTGGCAATTACAAGGAGGTACAATTGGAAAAGCAACAGGCATTTTGAATGCTGAGGAAGAAGAAGCCTTTTTACAGGAAACAGAAGAACAATAGTGACAGCTTGGGAAAGGAGCAATTGATTTCTTGAAAAATGAAATAGATTGCTCCTTGCTTGCCATAAGAAACAAGTTCAGTCCGGATCCTTTGAAAAATTCCTCAATAGTCAGAAGGTAGCTTTCCGTATCTGCTGGTACTAACAAGCGGATTTCCATCGGACTCCCCCTCTTTCAAATGAACAATTCTTCATCCTTTTCTAACGTTTGGCTTATGGGCTATGCTTAACTTTCCGTCCGTATCGAAAATTTTTAATTTCGGCCATACTTCCGGCCATTTTTTTGCAGCTATACGTTGGTTGTAGACTGCCTTTTTGCTTCCCAAATAATACGTTGTTGGTCTTACCTCCATTTTTAGAACATCCCTTACACCCCATGGAGCTGTTAAAACCACATGCCCACTCCCATTCAGCTTCACTCCTAATGCTGTCACTGTTTCCGGAAACTTAGCAATTCCATCAACACTTGAAGAATACGGTGGCATGTCGCTTACGTGATGCATCCTTGCCTGATTTTTTACCGACCAAGGGATATGGGAAGACATGGAATTAAGCTGTTTTTCATATTCCTTTTCCATTTGCTCACATGTATTGGCTGGGTCAAAATAAATAACATCCACATCTGGAAGGGGGGTGCGAGCCGAGAAATTGTGTAATAGATCCCATACTTTTGAGCGAACAAATCCGGCACAGATCCACCAATCAGGTAATTCTAAGGTTTGAACTGTTCGTAAAATATCCATCATCCATTCGTCTTCTTGGATACACTGAATAATATCTTCCTCTGTTTCTAGCATTTCCTCCCCTCCATTCCTAATAGTATGGGAATCTCCGATAAATCATCTACGATATAATCGGCTTCTGCCCTTTCCCAAAAGGAATCTCTTTTCCAAATGGTCTTCATCCCAATAGCTTGTGCACCTTTTATATCATTGCTAGGATGGTCACCTACATAAATACATTCACCAACAGGTACTCCTAATTCGAAAGCGGATTTTCGAAAAAGCTTGGGATTGGGTTTACTCATTCCTTCCGTTTCTGAAATAAGAATGGAGCTAAAGTAGCGTTCGATTTTTAGGGCTTGTATATTTTTCATCTGAAATGCGCCTTTTCCATTCGTGATCATTCCAAGCAAGAGACTACCTTGCAATTGGTGAACCCTCCCCCACCAAATCAAAGATTTGGTGGGGGCTTCCCTTGACTTAAATACAGCTTACGTCACGCATGTTTAGTTGCCATTGGCACTAAGCGCCTGATGTAAGTTAATGAATGAAGCCAAA
>NZ_BORB01000019.1:0-73331 GCF_018332955.1 Lederbergia ruris | reverse complement strand
GCGGATAAACGATGATTAACGTAATGAGTCCCACAAGGATTTTGTTAATCAAATCGAAGGTTTTATCCGATAAACTAAAATTTCTCATTTTGCTCCCCCTTACCACAAGCTGTTATCGCTTACTTTTCTCGCAATTTGGTTCACCGTAATGAGCAAGATAATATTAATAACGGAGTCGAATAAACCAACGGCAGCAGCGAAACTATATTGACCTTCTAATAAACCTGTTTCATAGACAAACGTTTGGATAATATCGGATGTTTCCGAGTTCAAGGAGTTTTGTAAGAGTAATACTTTTTCAAAACCGACCGACATAAATTTACCGATATTCAAAATGAATAGAATCACGATCGTTGGTAAAATAGCCGGAATATTAATGTGTAGAATCCGTTGGAATCGAGTCGCACCATCCACCTTAGCTGCTTCTAAGAGTTCTGGATTCACACCTGCTAGTGCAGCTAAATAAATAATCGATCCCCAACCAAGACCTTGCCATTCACCAGACCATACATAGATGTGCCGGAACCAGCTTGGACTTGTCAAGAATTGAATGGGTTCACCGCCTAACTTCTCAATGAGAAGATTGACAATACCAGTCGTAGGATCTAAAAAGGCAATAATCATCCCGACCACTACCACAACGGAAATAAAATGTGGGGCATATGTTAAAGTCTGTGTCCATTTTTTAAAGGCGCCATTTCGAAGTTCATTTAACATTAATGCGAAAATAATCGGTAGTGGAAATAAACATAATTGGTACAAACTGATAAGTAATGTATTTTTTAATAATCGCCAAAAATAATAGGAATTGAAAAAGCGTTCAAAGTGATCGAATCCAACCCAAGGACTTCCCATAATCCCCATCGTGGCAAAAAAGTCCTTAAAAGCGATTTGCACCCCATACATCGGAATATAGTGAAAAATGACGAAAAAAGTGAGCGCTGGTAATAGAAAAGTATATAATTGCCAACTTTTAAGAAAGTTTTTCCGTATTCGAGATAATCTATTTCTGGGTAACGTAATTTCAGGTTGATGGACTTCTGTATTTTTTACTTGCATACATGGACCTCCTCAATATCTCTCTGTACATGACTTTTCGGATACATATTCTCACATCTCCTTACTACTTTAGTTATATTTTAGTTAAACTCAAAAAGCATTTTTAAGCCCCTCCCGGTTACAATCAATTTCCATCCCTTATTCTTTTCATAATAGCATGAGCCAATTTAAGACAATACAGGTCAATCTTGTTGCCACTATGTAAATTTTGATAATCTTCTTCAATGCAAAGATTATTTGAATCAACATTTTAAATGACACATTCAACAAAAGGATGCATAGACAAAGATTTGCACAGAGAGTATTAATAGGGTATAACCCGTTTGAAAATATCATTGATGAAATAAGCTTTTATTTTTTCATATTCCTATTTAACAACCCTTTTGAACTATGAAGTTGACCCAAATCTAACAAAACGTCAATCTGTTTTTAAAAAGAAAATTTTCAATACCCCTTGTTCTTTAAAAGAATTTCCTTCATTCTATTTATATATATTTTTTTACAGAAAAAATGAACCTTTTCGACAAAAAGGACGATTATAATGTAAGGAGGCATTTTAATAGAAAAGGAGAGGGAAAGCTTCGCCATGGACGGATTGTTTCTACCGAAATATGGAAAACACTAAATAGTTATTATAGATAATATCCAATCTATACAAGAAATTGAAAAATTAATGCATTTTTTACTAGATGAAAAATAAAACTGTATTAATAAGGAGAGGAAAAATGAGAGCAAATAAATCAAAGCAAAAGAAAAGAAAGAAGATACTTTGGGGAATCTTGAGTGTATTGTTCATTTTGGTCATTGGAGTGGGGGTATATGTGGCCAATCTCTATTTTTCCTTTACATCCGCACTAGATAACATGCACGAGAAAGTAGATAAATCAGATAAGCGAGTAGAGGAAGTTTCTATCGAAAATAAAGACCCTTTTTCGGTCTTGCTCCTAGGGATTGATGATGAAGATAGCGATGTGGGAAGGTCGGATACGATGATTGTAGCGACGGTTAACCCTAAGCTAAATACGATTAAAATGTTAAGTATTCCAAGAGATACACGTACCGAAATCGTTGGCAATGGCACGACGGAAAAAATCAATCATGCGTATGCTCGGGGTGGAGTGAAAATGTCGATCGCTACGGTGGAACAATTTCTAGATATTCCGATTGATTATTATGTAGAAGTCAATATGGACGGTTTTACAGGCATCATCGACGCTTTCGATGGGGTAACGGTTGAAAATGATATGGATTTAACGTATAAAAAACATCATTTTCCAGAAGGGGAAATTACAATGAATGGAAAGGAGGCCCTTATTTTCTCACGCATCCGCTATGAAGACCCGCGAGGCGACTTTGGTCGCCAGGTTCGACAAAAGCAAATTATCCAAGCAATTTTAAATAAGGCGAGAAGCTTTTCTTCTTTATTAAAGTATGACGATGTACTAGATGAATTAGGGGATCAAGTGAAAACGAATTTTTCCTTTAAAGAAATGGTCAGCCTTCAACAAAATCATAAAGGGATTGAAAAGAATATAGAGCAATACCAATTTGAAAAGTTCGATGGAGGCTATATTGGGAAATACTGGTATTTTTTCCCGGATGAAGAAGAAGTGCAGAAATACCAAACGTTATTAAAGGATCATTTAGAGCTGACAGATGCTTCTTTAGCGGAAAACGAGGGAGATACCTACACGGTTCAAGCGAATGACACATTAACAAGCATTGCGGCAAAATTGGGCGTGACAGAAGACGAGCTTGTGGAATGGAATCATCTTAGCGATCCTAATAGTCTTCAAGTTGGCCAGACATTATCGATTGAAGAACCCAATCGCTCTGAGTAGTCCAAAATAAGGTTGGATGTACGAAAAGTCAAGGGATCAACGAAAACGTAGATCCAAGCCGGGTTTGAATCTACGAAAAAGAGAAAGTTCTCCAAAAACGCAGATCCAAAATAAGGTTGGATATACGAAAAGTCGAAGGATCATTAAAAACGTAGATCCAATCTGGGGTTGGATCCACGAAAAAGAGAAAGTTCATCGAAACCGTAGATCCAAAGTAAGGTTGGATGTACGAAAAGTCAAGAGATCATCGAAAACGCAGATCCAATCTGGGTTTGGATCCACGAAAAAGTGAAAGTTCATCAAAAACGTAGATCCAAAGTAAGGTTGGATGTACGAAAAGTCAAGAGATCATCGAAAACGTAGATCCAAGCTGGGTTTGGATCTACGAAAAAGTGAAGGATAGTCAAAAACATAGATCTAGAATGAATTATAACGCATGAAAGTCGTACTTTTCCGTTTATTCGGTAGAATAAGCGTTTCATGACACCGGGATGTTATGCACTTCCGTTCATTCTGTTGCCATGAAAACAAACTAATATCCTTAACGGGAACTTATGAAATCTTAATGATGAATATTGGGGTTTTTAGATAAAATATCCTCCGTTACTTCCCATAAGGTCGGGAGAAAATGAAGGACCTCTTCCGCACGATCGGGAATATCATGAATCGCTGTAATTCCTAGGTCGCGGACAATGGCTTCAAAGGATGGTAGATATTCGTGATGTAGAGTAGGGGCATCCGCCGCTAAAATCATATGGCAACGAGCAAAGGTAGCTACAATCCAAAACACAGCTTCGCGATGATTTCCTGTTTTGATTAAGTCGTAGCTTCCATCAATGGCAATGGGGCGCGTTGCTTCTGTAATATCGGTGCGAAAGAAAAAAGGAGTCTTACTCACAGCAACGGCTTGGTCAAATGTGCTACTGAGCTGGGTAAGATGATATTCAACCTGTTCCGGAGTCATTGTAGCGCATCCTAATAATTCTAATAGGCTATTATAAAGGGCGTTATGTTCATATTCGGCCAAAACTTTACGGGCGGCGACATAACGTTTTCTTACTGTTGGATTTTGCAAAGCTGCAACAAGAATCACATGGGTGGTGACTCCAGTTGAAAACAGCCAGGCCATGATTTGCTCATGGAAAGGGGCTGTTGGATCAATAGATCGTAACCCGTTCTCTACCTTTTGTTTTGCATTTTCACATCTTCGACGAACCCACCTATACTCTGAAAAATGTTTCGCCACCTCTGCTTGTAAATGATGTAATCGTCCAGTAGGGTCATCAATGATCGTATTGACTCGAAAGCTTCCCGCTAAATGATAGGATGTGAGAACATTTCGAGCAGAAGCTAATTGCCTCCAAGATAAATACGTGACTTCTAACAGGGTCCCTTTATAAAAAAACTTCCCTAATTTAAGTTGAGGTTCCTCCTCCAACACTACAACAATATCAACATCTGATGATACTGCTAAATTAGTATTGTCAGAAAGACCAATGATCGATCCGCTAAAATAAGCTCCACCGTATCCCTGTTCATGCCGAGCATGAGAATAAACCCAATCCGCCGCATTCGAACGCGCTTGTTTTGCTTTCAAACCAGAGACCTCCTTATAAGCTAAAAATGAGAGAATGGTAATTTTTAACATAGTAAGATTATATCATTTTTGAAGGGATGATTTACATCAATTAAAAGGAATCCAACTCGTACTTAATAAAATTTAGATAAAATCAATCAAGTTTATTGACTAATTTCCAAAAATTGGTTAAAGTAAAAATTCAACTATGAAAGCGCTAACTTAAATGTAGCGTTTTTATTTTTTTCTATAGGAAAGGAGGATTATGCGAGTTACTAAGTCCACAATAAAAGGAGAGGTTATATGAAAAGTTATTTATGGATTAGAAGGAATATGAACCGTATTTTATCCATGACGCTCATTTTCGTTTTACTGCTCTCCATGTCTACTCTACATAACGCAGCTCACGCAGAAGATTCAGAAGAGCAGACCAATTATAATGCAGTACCACCTTTATTAATTACAGAAATTGTACCTCAATCTACTCGCATTAACGATGCTGATGCCTTTGAATTCATTGAAGTTTACAATAATACGAATCAAGTGATAGACTTTGCAGAATATCAAATTATATATCGATATCCCGTAGGTCCAGAAGATGACTTAATATGGACACCAAGTAAGCGAGATATTGAGATTGAACCTGGAAAAGCACTTGTACTCTGGATAGAAAATAGTGCAAATAAGGATATGACTGTTGCAGACTTCAATGAACATTTTGGTAGTGACTTAATTGAAAATGTAAATGTTGTGAAAATGCCGGGCGGTATGGCTAATCAAAGAATGAGAGATATTATTATTCAAACCAATTCAGGTGAAGAAGTAGCTGTTGCTCAATATAATAAAGCTACTTATGATGTGGGGGAGAATTTAGGGATTTTTTATCAATTCCCACAAGATGGTTCCAACCAGATGGTAAAAGTGAGTGCGGCCGAGAAACAGGCTACGCCTGGAATTGTTGAGTCTGAGTTAGTTCCAAATAAGCCGGTGATGATTGACACTGAGCAAGCCCCTCGTGTTGAAGATCAGACAAAGTCTCAACAACCACTTGATCAAGTCAAGGTAGTGGCAGATGCCGAAGATGATTTTCTTTTAACGACCATGACGCTGTTTTATAAGGGAAAAGAGGAGAAAGAATATCAATCTCTTAATTTAGTGAAGGATGAAAAGGGGCTCTATCGTCATCAAGTTCCCATTCAAAATTTAATTGGGATTGAGGAATTAGACTATTATTTAGAGGCTTCCAATGGATTTAAAAAGACGAAAACAGAAAACAAATCCATTACTATTACGGCTGCCGAAAATAAAAATATACCGCCATTATTAATCACGGAGGTAGTGCCAGATAGTTCGAATATAGATGGAGCAAATGCCTACGAATATATCGAAGTCTATAATAATACGGATCAACGATTAAACTTTGGAGATTTTCATATTATTTATCGTTATCCATCGGGATCAGAGGCTGTTTGGTTTGAAGGATTAACGGATATTTTGATTGAACCAGGAAAACCTCTCGTTCTTTGGGTGGATAATGGAAAAAATGGCGGAGAAACAGTGGCAGACTTTAATAAAAATTATGGAACTGATTTAATAGAAAATGTGGATATTGTCAAGGCACCCGCTGGTGGAGGGATGGCAAATACGGCTGAACGTGATCTTGTCGTCGCGACAAATACAAATGAAGATGTGGCGATAGCAGGGTATAATAAATCAACTAAAGATGTGTACAAAAACATGGGGATCTTTTATCATTACCCAATTGGTTCAAATAAAATGATTAAAGTCCGTGACAATCAGCCTGCCACACCTGGAACTGTGGAAAGTGATTTAATCCCAGCAGAATTACAATCCATTGATGCAGATGGCAAGCCGAGTATACAAAATCAAACCGATATAGAGGTCGCTCAACCAGGGGAAAGGGTGGATATCGCTGCTATAGTCAATGATGACTTTTTGGTTGCGGATGTGAAGTTGTTCTATAAAGATGCCCAGGAAAAGGAGTTCCATTCCGTTTCTTTAACTAGCGGTGAAGAACAAGGACCCTTCCAATCTACAGTTGAATTTGGAGATGATGATCTCCAGTATTACTTTATTGCATCTAATGGCTTCAATCAAACGAAAACAGAGACGTTCACTATAAAAAAAGAGAAGATATTAGCGTCTGCCAGTCTTCAATCACCAGAAAATCATGCAACAGATGTAGGGACAGATACAGAACTAAGTGTCACGATCCCTAATGAAGAGCAGTCTACATTGGATGTACATTTTTATCAAGGAAAATCGATCAATACAGTACAGGATCATCAGATGAAAATATATAAGAATGCGGTTGATACAGAACCACCGGCAGAAAGAGTACCTGCTGGAGAAATTGAATTTACAGTGGAAGAATATGAAGTATTACGGGATTCAGAGACTGGAAATATTACAACAGATGCTGAGGGAGAATTTCCATACCATCGCTTTGAGATCCCTTTAGATAAAGAAGCGTTACAACAAAAAGAAGTGGAGATAGAGTGGCAAGGTTCCTCCCTTGAGGGAAGAAAAGTGAGTATGTATGCCTGGAATTTCGATTCGGATAAATGGGAAGTTGTTGATTTTACTGTAGCCGATTCTGAAGAAAACTTTTCTTTAAAAGGGGAGATAAGCGTAAAGGATTATGTTCGTGATGAAGTCATCAATGTACTTGTACAGGATGAAATTCCGCCAAGAGATGAATATGATTATAGTTTTGTTTGGTTATCTGATACGCAATTCTACACAGAAGTATTCCCGGAATTGTATGAATCACAGGTTAATTGGATTGCAGACAAGAAAGATGAGCTAAATATTGAATATGTCTTCCATACAGGAGATATTGTAAATACCTATAATCAAATATATCAATGGGAATTCGCTGATCAGTATATGAAAATTTTAGAGCAAGCAGATGTCCCATATGGCGTTTTAGCAGGAAATCATGATATTCAATTACGTCCAAAATTCGATTATACAAACTATTATCGTTATTTTGGTGAAGATCGATTCCTCCATCAACCATACTATGGCGGTTCTTATCAAAATAACCGTGGACATTATGATTTAATTTCTTCACACGGTATGGATTTTATAATGGTCTATATGGGGTGGCAACCAGATGATGAAGGGATAAAGTGGATGAATGATGTGTTAGCGCAATACCCCGATCGTTTTGCTGTGTTGAATTTCCACGAATATTTGAGTGGAGATGGAAAACGCTCGACGATTGGTGAACGTCTATATCAGGATGTTGTGTTGCCAAATGAAAATGTGAAACTTGTACTTGGTGGCCATTATCATGGAAGTAAAGTTCTCTTGCGAAATGCCTCTCAACCTATTCAAGTTTTATCGACTGAAGTGGATGATGATGGGGATGGAACGCCTAATCGGGTTGTTCACCAGTTATTGGGGAATTTCCAAGATGCTAACCGTGGTGGTGATGGGTATATGAACGTGATGAATGTAGACATGGAAAGGGATAAAATTTATGTCAATACGTATTCACCGGCACTGGATAACTATGACTTATTTCCACCGTACACCTTGGAACTTAATTTAGAGCCGATGACGAAGCGGGTATCAACAAACTATTTTGGGGTCCATGCCTATACAGAGCAAAAAATTGCTACTGTCCATAAGGAGTTTACAGATCATGAGTTGGTTACCGTCCCATGGAATAACTTGGAGGGGGATAAGACCTATTATTGGTACACAACGATCGAAAATGAAGCAGGGGAAAAGGCGAAATCATCTATGTGGAGCTTCACAACTGCTAAGAAAGAAGGGATTGTTAGTATTGGTGAAATCCGAACCCTGCTTGTTGAATTCATTGCGAATGCTGAAGTGAGAAAGCCATTAAGTAATCAATTAGAAAATACATTAAAACAAGTGGAGCATCATGCACAAAAAGGGCATAATAAACAAGCCATTAAATTTTTGGAAAAGTTTTTAGAGACATTAGAGAAGCCGCAAATGCAGGAGTATATTACTTCTGAAGCAAAAAATACCCTTCAGCAAGAGACAAATGGGCTATTAGATGGGTGGAAGGTAGAATAGTAGATAGAGCGAAGCATCTTTATGAACTTTTCATAAAGATGCTTCCTTTTTGTGAAAGAAGGGGTTCGCTATGTTTGGTCGTGAACCAAATCGTTCTTCCACTTTATTTTTAATAACGGCGACCTACCACCACCTAATAAACCAAAAATCGCAGATAATCCATATTTGGCATAATGATTATGATTGCTGTCCCCGGCTTTAAAATAACTGCCTAAATGAAAGGCAATAAAATATTCATCCCAGGTTGAATAGGACTCTTGAGAGAGTTGAGCAGCTTTGCTCATCAACTCGTTTGCCTCATCCTTCGTTAAATAGCCAAGTCTTCTGCCGACTCGACATAAATAGATGGCCCAGGCCCAATCAACGGCGGCAACTCCTGTTTCTGTTAAGGTATGCACTCCGCGGTTGGCTAGAAAGAGTTTTGGATAATCAGCGTCATCTTTTGATAAAGATTGAATATATAAGTCTCTAGCTTCTTCAGATAAAGGATTAAGTTGATAAAGAAAGTGATCAAACTCTTGGCGCAGTCCCACATCAAGCAACTCATTTACTTTCTGTTTTAATTCTTGAGGGCTAGTAATCTCCCATTTTTTTAATACATTCGTTAAAAACCTTTTACCAATCAGACGGTCCCGAATAAAGGTGAACCGATAGATCGTCAGATAATGCTCTAGAAAACTACTATCGATACAGCCAGCTGAAAGGCAGCGGAAATAGAGTTCCTGTCGTTGTTTATTGTTCACAATCAAAATGGGTAAGCTTTCACTTTTTATCACTTTTCCAACTTCCCAAAGAATAGGGATAAGGAGAAAAGCTGTATATTTAAAGGGTAAAGGTGTACAGAGTAAAGCGAGAAACGCAAATAGATAGACCCAAGCTCTTCGTAAAGTGATGAACATATAGGCTAATATCGTATGCATAACCATTTTACTTTTTACTTTAAAAGCTAGCTTTGGCATCGGAACTTGCCTCGTCTTTTTATTGAGAACCAGCGATTGATAAGGGTGAAACTCCGGGCGTTCCGGATGGAGTTCGATCGCCTTTGCAATCCATTTATAGGCTGTTTTTTCATCATGTAATCCGATATAGCCTTTGATGATTAAAAATAACCCATCGACATGATTTGGCTGATGCTCGAGAAGCTGTTCGCAATGTTGAATGGCTTCTATATATTTCTCAGCACGAATATGTAACTTAGCTAGATAAAGCAAAGCATCTGAATCAGTGGGGGAAATAGCTAATTTTCTCTCAAATGTTTGTATCGCTTTTTCATCATCTTGCATGCGTAAGTAATAAATGCCTTGTAAATGTAATAAATCTGGATCAGTCTGAAAGAGTTGAAAAGCCTGGTCTAAGGCTTCCTTGGCAGATTCTAAGTCATCTTCCATCAGAAAAAATTGTGCATCTGCTCGGAGTTGTAAATACTCCTCATAATGAAGATCCAATTCTTTTTTAAAACAATCGTAGCCCATTCGCTTAGAGCCGATAATGTTTTCGATTAAAAATTGCGTTGTCCCTCTTCCGCAACGTTCTTCTAATTCTTCTTTGTTCTCTAGCCAATGGAAGGTTTGATCCAATAACTGCCAAATGGCTAAAGGCAAATAAGGATGTTCTTCTAAAAAATCAATCAGGCGATCTTGAAGAAGTACAGAATATTGTACATTCCAAATAATATCCTCTTGCAGTAAAGACTGCCAATTTTCAACCTGTATACGTGCGAAGAAATCCCCATAAAGCTGTTGAACTTTCTGGATAAAGTGATCCACAGGATGCCGTTGAGTATCCATCTCTGTGGCAACGTAATCCTCTTCCAAATCCAGTGAAGCTTCGTAGGCCCGTGAAGGAGCTACTCTAGAAAAACCTTCCTTTGCTAGTTTAACAGCAGAGTCATATGCTTCCCGAAGGCGTTGATATCCTTCAGGATCCTCTTCAGGATGGTAGGTTTTTAATCCCTTTGCATAGGCTTTTTTGATGACCTTAAGATCATCGGTTGCTTCAATCCCTAAGGTTTCCCAAACGGTCATCGAGAATAAATCCACCTTTCGATATTTTCTAGCTGCTCACTGAATGTTTTCGTGGCTTTTTTGATTTCCTTTTCATTTTGAGTTAGGAGGACTTGCTCAAATTTCCGTAAAAGAAAGGCCACTTTTTCACGATCTTCTCCCAGCATCTCCTCATAGAGCCGTTCTCCTTTTGCTAGGAGTAAGCGATTTTCAGTTCGATCGCGAGGGTGCACTTTTATATTCTCAAGCTTCTTAAGCCTTGCATCAATGTCTTGCTGGGTAAGGTCTCCTGAGTTTTGTTCAATAATCACCCTTTTTTTCTCGCCGGTTGATTGGCTTATGACTTCCACTTCAAGAATTCCGTTGATATCGTATGTATAACGAACATCGATCGCCTGAACGCCTGCCGGGGCGGGCGGTACCTTAATCGTTAGTTCTCCCAGTTTAATATTGTTGACGACTTTGCGGCTTTCTCCTTGATAAACCCCGACTTTGACACGTGTTTGATTATCATGGACTGTAAACAATCGCTCCACTCGACTAACAGGGATGGGTGTATTTCGCTCAATAATAGGAAAAAAGTATCCTGATTCTTTTTTTCCCTGGCCCAGTTCTTCAACAACATCAGTACCTAATGTGTATGGACAAACATCAGTTAAAATGACTTCTTCTAAAGTCTTGTTTCTTTCTTTTAAAGCGACTTGAATGGCGGTCCCTAGTGCTACTGTTTCATCAGGATGAATATGGGCATAAGGGATTCTTCCGAACATTTTTACGATCACCGATTTAATTAAAGGCATCCGAGTTGCACCACCAATTAAAATGACGGCATCCATATCATCAGCTGATAATTCGGCATCACGCAAAGCCCGTTCAATCGGATAGCGCAGTCGTAAAAGCAGCTGTTGCGAAAGTTTTTCAAACTCATCCTTTTTGATCTTTGTTTCGAAAGACTCCCCATCAATGGTGACATTCATTGTACCTGTAGAAGAATCACAAAGGGAGAGTTTACAACGCTCAGCTTGGGTATAGAGAAGAGATCTTGTTTTGGAATCTAAGTCGTCCTTATTCAATTGGTGCTGTTCCATAAAATAAGAGATCAATAGATTCGTAAAGTCTTCACCACCAAGATAGTTATCCCCTGCGATCGATTGAACCTCAATAATCCCTTCAAATAATTCAAGGATCGATACATCGAAGGTTCCCCCACCTAAATCAAAAACTAAAAATTTTGTCTCTGGTTCCTCTTGGTTTAACCCATAAGCAAGTGCTGCAGCTGTTGGTTCACTAATTAATCTTTCAACCTTTAGTCCAGCTAGTTCAGCCGCCTTCTTGGTTGCCTTTCGTTGCGTGTCATTAAAGTAAGCAGGAACACTGATCACAGCATTTGTGACTTCTTTCTGTAAAAAAGCCTCTGCATCAGACTTGAGTACTTTGATGACAAAGGATGAGAGTTCCTCTGGAGAAAAGTTATATGCCCCTAATGAATAGACTTTATCTGTTCCCATAAATCGTTTAAAGATAGATGCTGTATGCTGTGGGTGGGTAACAAGTCTTTCCTTCGCGACCTGTCCGACGAGTATTTCCCCATTTTCATCTACGCTCACAACTGAGGGAGTAAGATGTTGATCTAAAACATTCGGAATGAGACACGGTTTATCTTGATCCCAGTATGCAACTAAACTATTGGTTGTTCCTAAATCAATTCCAATTGTCGTCATGGAAAAAATCCTCCTTATCCTATCATGATATTTTACTATAATTGGAAAAAGGAGGGAAATAAAAAAAAGCGCTGGGGCTGGATGGCAGTCGCAGCATAAGCAGTTATTCACAAGCCGAAATTTTAATTTCCTAGTATATGGCCATAAAAAATCCCTATGTTCAACTTATTAATTTTTATAGGGCACGCTCATTTAACGTTTATAATCTTATCGATAAAAACTCTCCGGAATTTCCCCCATTTTTCTTTGATGATATAAAAGCGGTTTTTTATTTGTGCTTAAAATATCTACGACTTCCCCAATAAGAATCGTATGGTCCCCAGCTTCTATTGTTTTAAAGGTTTTACATTGTAAAACTCCAGCAGCCCCTGAAATGATCGGTAAGTTTATCTTAGAAAATTCCCATTCACATTGGCTAAAGCGATCTATATTCTTTTTTACAAATAAAGAGCAAATATCAGCTTGATCACTTGCTAATACATTGATGGCAAAGCGATCTGTTTGAGTGAAGACAGGATAGGAGGAAACCTTTTTATCGATTGACCATAGAACCAATAATGGATCCAATGAAACGGAGGCGAATGAATTAACGGTTAAACCAAGAGGAACCTTTTGGTCATTCGTTGTAGTGACAACCGTGACACCCGTTGGATAATTTCCCATAACGTCTAAGTAGTTAGCAGTATTTAAGCTTTTGTCCATGATTTAACGCACCTTCCAGAATGAATATAAATTGTATAAAAGGATGTTCAAAAAAGGATCAAAGGCTAAATTCGCGACATCCTGTCGCAACGCCTTTGTGACCTGCGTCCTGCAGGCCTCGGTAAAAATGACACTGCGAATTTCTTCGTTGGCTTGCTTCTCCGCTCCTTGGAAAAGAAAACCACTGTTCCAGCGTGCGATGCGGATTCGGGGAAGCTTTCCTTGTGCTCATGTATCAGGTGATAAGGATCTTCCGTTAAAACCGCCCACGTCCTGTGGGCAACACGGAAGTCAGTACATCCTGTACAAGTCCGCTCCTTGGAAAAGAAAACCACTTTTCCGGCGTGCGATGCGGATTCAGGGAAGCTTTCCTTGTGCTCGAAGGCTGCGCCGCCTCGAACTTTCGACGTACAGGATGTACTAGTGTCGGCGTTGCTGACAGGACGTCAGCGCCTTTAGCCAACTTGGTCCTTTTTATCCTCCTTTTTGAACACGCACTATAAATATATTTTATGTTCTTTAATGAATTGATTGCCTGTGCAAGCTAAATTTGTAAAAAATGGATTGAATTAGTTGGAATTAGAACCTAAACAGATTTAATGTTTATTCTACTAAAATTACGACATGCTTCCAAATGAAAGGAAGCTTACATTATAAGTATAACAAATCTTATTGGAAAACTCATGTTAAAGTCAATGTAAATAGAAAAAAGTCCTCATTTTGGATTCGTGAGGACTCTTGTTACAGTTTAATAATATGGAGAAATCATAATATATACGAGCACACCAGTGAGACTCACATATAGCCAAATCGGCATGGTCCAACGGGCTATTTTTCGGTGACGGGCATTTTCCATATTCCAAGCACGAGCAACAGTGGTTAAAGCAAGTGGTACAATGGCGGCTGCCAATACAATATGGGTAATGAGGAGGAAATAATACAAGCCTGCCATAAACCCTGTTCCACCATAAGAAGTAGAAGGTGATAAATAATGAAAAGCAACATATGTGATTAAAAATAAAGTTGTTGTGACAAAAGCTGCATAAATAAAGCGACGATGGACTGTAATATTGCGCTTGCGTATTGCAATAAAAGCACATAACAAAAATAAGAAAGTAAAGCTGTTAAAGATTGCATTAAATAACGGGAGTAAAGTTACGTCAAAAGCGTCAAAATCCTCTACACCTGGTAATCCTGAGAGAATCCCAATGATCCCAATTAAAACAGTGGAAATAATAATAATGGCAGGTTTATAATTACGTTTTTTAGGACCTGACTGAATTGTATTTGTAGTTTGTGTCATTCGTTTGTACACTCCATTATGATATTGTGAATTACCTTTCAAAATAGTGTATCATAACATTCTTAAATAAACATGTTAGTAAAAGGAAGATTCACAGTCTTTTCATAAATATAAACGAAGGATGAAAAAAGCTTACGAGGATTAGAAAAAAGTATATAGGGCGAAGGTTATATGTCAATGAAGGTTGAGCACTTCGCCCAGAAGTTTAATATCATTCAAAATAAAAGGTTTTATAGATTCAGGAGATTGATAATATTCCTCCAACAAACGACCTAGTTCTCTGATGAAAATCAGGTATTCTTCTCTGTCGGGCATTTATACTACCTCATTTTTATGTGTTTAGTTAAATTATACTGGTTAGGGCATTAGAATTCAATTAAGAAATGTAGTTTTTACTTTAAATTTCTTCTGTTCGGTGACAAAAGAAACCACCTTATAGACTAGGACTTTAGGTTTTTATACCAGGATATAAATTTTTCAATTTCACACATCTATTGAGAGAAAGGAGAATATCTTCTTCTAGGAAGAAGAAAGTTTCGAAGTCAATCCTAAATTGCACTTTAGACATATTCTAAGGTTTGGGATTTTTGTAAACTAATTTGGTTTACAAAATATCTAAAAAATGATCAAATTACAATTAATAGCTAAGTAGGTCAATGATAATGAAAGAAGGGTGGTTTTTATCAATGTTTAAGATTGTTTTTTGCGACATAGATGGAACTTTGTTAAATTCTCAACATAAAGTTGCAAATGAAACAAAAAAGTCCATCTTAGCACTAAAAAGTAAAGGCATTCCATTCATTTTGGTTTCTGCACGGATGCCAAGTGCCATAATTCCTATCCAACAATCTTTATCCATTCATTATCCTATTATATGCTATAGTGGTGCATTAATAATTGACGCTCCAGATAGGAAAGCTGATCGTCCTATTCTCCACCATTCCAGCATTCCCAATTCAATCGTAAATAATATTTATAAACAGGTTTGTCAAACAAATGGTGCCATTACGATCAGTCTATTTAGCTTTGATCAATGGATTGTGGAAGATAGAAAGAACGAGTGGGTAAAACAGGAAGAAGAGATTGTTGGTGTAACCCCTAACACACGTGTTATTTCAGAACTAATCAAGAAAAATTCAACTGTACATAAGATATTATGCATGGGTGAACCTCATTCAATTGAAAAACTCGAACGGATCTTAAAAAAGGAATTGGATGGATTAAATATATACAAATCAAAAAACACCTATTTAGAGATCATGAACGAAAACGCCTCTAAAGCAAATGCTATGAGCAAGCTTATTCAAAAGTATAAAATTAAACAAAAAGACACGGTTGCTATAGGTGATCATTTTAATGATGTAGATATGATTCAATATGCAGGATTAGGCGTCGCCATGGGGAATGCCCCTGAACAGGTCAAAGACATGGCCGATGAGTTAACGATGACCAACGACCAAAACGGGGTGATGGCTGTTTTAGCAAAGTATTTTAACTAGTTGAAGGATGTCTGAATCTGGCTCCAGTCAATATTTGATTAGGAGGAAGATCATACTTTCAACCTCAAGAAATAGCAGGTCAAGGCAATAAAAGAGGTAAACCAAATGGATGGAGTAAAGCTGATTTTTGAAAATGGAGATTGGAGGGGCTACCCAAAGTCGAATTCTCGACGATAGGTAGCCCCTCTTTTAATGAAATATTTCTTGGGAAATATGTCAGATCACATGTCGAATTGTTGTATGACTCTTCACTTTATTTCTTTGGCAATGCAACCCAATGCCCTTTTGATACCTCTACTAATTCCGACTGACGCAGATTGTATTTATCTACTTCGTTTTGTTCCGTCATTAGAGTTCTTTTCTTTTTCGCTTCAACCTTCGGATCTGGAATGGGAATGGCTGAAAGAAGCGACTTTGTATATTCATGCTGTGGATTGCTATATAATTCCTCGCTTTCAGCTAATTCAACGATTTTACCTGCATTCATGACAGCTACGCGATCACTAATATGCTTGACCATCGATAAATCATGGGCAATAAATAAATAGGTTAAGCCTAGGCGGTGTTGTAAATCCTCTAATAAACTTACGACTTGTGATTGGATCGATACATCTAAGGCGGATAAAGGTTCGTCACAGACAATGAATCTGGGATCTACAGCAAGAGCACGAGCAATTCCAATCCTTTGCCGTTGTCCACCCGAGAATTCATGAGGATATCGCTGGGCATGCGCAGGTTCAAGCCCGACCATGTCGAGTAATTCTTCCACTTTCCGTTTTCTCTCAGCTTTACTTTTCGTAATCTGGTGAATGTCCAAGGCTTCTCCAATAATATCTAATACTTTGAAGCGGGGGTTTAACGATGAATAAGGATCTTGGAAAATCATCTGCATATGCCGACGCATCATTTTCATTTCCTGCTTGGAAAAACGATTAATGGCCATTCCTTGATAGTAAACATCTCCATCAGTCGGTTCATACAGACGTAAAATCGTCCTTCCTGTTGTTGATTTTCCTGAACCGGATTCTCCAACTAATCCAAGCGTTTCTCCTGGACGAATTTGAAAGCTAATATTATCGACTGCTTTCAATGTATTCCCCTTACCAATATCGAAATATTGTTTAAGAGAACGAACATCAAGCAGGGGAATAGATGAATCTTTACTTGGGATGATAAGTGGAGCTGGCTTCGGTTTCTTTTTTTCATCTAACCGAGGAAGAGCGTTTAAAAGCTTTTGTGTATAAGGATGTTTAGGAGATGCAAATATTTCTTCTGTTGTCCCCGTCTCAACAACCTCACCCTTTTTCATCACCACAACACGATCACACATTCCTGCCACAACCCCAAGGTCATGGGTAATAAGGATAATGGAAGTGCCAAACCGTTTTTGAATATCCTTCATGAGATTAAGAATTTGTGCTTGAATCGTGACATCGAGAGCGGTTGTTGGTTCATCCGCAATTAATAAAGTTGGGCGGCAAGCAAGGGCAATCGCGATCATCACTCTTTGTCTCATCCCACCAGAAAACTCATGTGGATATTGTTGATAGCGCATTTCACTGTTCGGAATGCCGACCAATTTCAACATTTCAATTGCTTGTGCTTTCGCTTCTTTCTTTGAAAGCTTCTGATGTTTGATTAAACTTTCCGAAATCTGTTTCCCAATTCGGATTGTGGGATTAAGGGATGTCATGGGATCTTGAAAGATCATCCCGATATCGCGACCACGAATATGCTCCATTTCTTTTTCTGTTTTATTGGCTAAATTTTCACCACGGAAAAAGACCTCTCCTTTTTTTATATGGGATGGGGGAGAGGGCAATAGTCGCATAATTGTTCGAGCTGTGACACTTTTACCACTACCTGATTCGCCGACAATCCCTACTGTTTCTCCTTTATGCACATCAAAGCTCACTCCACGAACGGCTTCAAATTCTTCTTCTCGCGAATAAAAAGAGATATGGAGATCGTTCACTTTTAAGATAGGTTCCAAATTTTTCCACCTGCCGATATATTTTGACATTTATTGACTTCATGATAAAATTTATTTAATTACTTTACAAGGTTATTGTCGAAAAGTATACTACACCTATCGGAATTGTTCAATCTCGGGGAAGGAGGACATATTCTTGTGAATGAAGGGGTCAAACAATCTAATCAACATCCATTTTTAAGCATGGTCAGTTATACATACGGCAAAATGCTGACAAGACCTGCTTATAAATTTTGGCTTATATTACTAGGACTTCCGGTGCATATCCTGGTCTTTTTTATCTATTTATATAAACGGAAAAACGATCCTTCTCTTCTCATTTTAAAAGAAACACAAGAAAAATTGGAAGCATCTGGTTACAAAACACAACTAATGCAAGAATTTGAAAATGAATATCGGAGAAAGCAATCTTTTTTTTCGAAAAAATTAGATCAAAAGGAAATGGAACAACATGCAAGAAAGTGGACTGAAAAGCAATTCCACAAGGTGGTTTCGGAAAAAACAAATGAGCAGTTAGAGAAGAAAGGGATACAAAGTGTTACGTTTAAGGATACTTTTCAATCTCTTTTACAGCAGCCACTATTTCTTCTGTTAACATTTATACCAGGAATTTTAATGTACCTTTTAATTTTCATTTATAGTAACTCCTATGTAAAATATATTTTTGAAAGATTGGTGATGAGTTTATTCGTCATCATTGGAGTGGCTGTCTTTGTTTTTACGATTTTATATATTTCACCGTTTAATCCAGCTGCCAATATTTTAGGTGAAACGGCCACGAAAGAACAAATTGCTAATTTTAATCGTTTATATGGATTAGATCAGCCATATCTTGTTCAACTGTGGGAAGCTGTTAAGGGGATTCTCACTTTTGATTTAGGAAATTCATTTACGGGGAATGAAGATGTAGCGGCTAGTATTGCGAAGAAATTCCCAGTTACTTTTTCACTCACCATCGTTTCATTAATTATGGCGATTGTGATTGCGATTCCTGTAGGGATTATTTCGGCAACAAAACCGAATTCCTTCCTAGATTATTCTTTCATGTTTATTGCTTTAATCGGTCTTTCGATTCCTAATTTTTGGCAAGGATTAATCTTTATTTTGTATTTCTCGATAAAAGGACATTGGTTGCCGGCTACTTATACTCCGGGTGATATCTTGTCGATGATTATGCCGGTGATCGTCTTAGGAACAGCTCTTACAGCCTCTGTTGCAAGGATGACGCGCTCCTCTATGCTAGAAGTTGTAAATGAGGATTATATATTGACCGCTCGATCAAAAGGTTTAAATTATCGGCAGGTTTTATGGAAACATGCCATTGGCAATGCCATTATCCCCGTCATTACGGTGATTGGTCTCCTCTTTGGTGGGATGCTGGGAGGGGCAGCGGTCACAGAGAAGGTTTTTAATATTAGTGGAATTGGCAGCTATATTGTCGATAAACAATTTATTCCTGATATACCTAGTGTGATGGGTGGCGTTGTGTATGTCGCCATTACGATTTCATTAGTAAATTTAATTATTGATGTTTCTTATGCGTTTTTTGATCCAAGAATTCGCTCGAAGATGAGACAGTATTAAAGCAGGTGTTGAGAGGATGGAAACAAATAATACGGATGTTGCAGGCTTTCAAATTAAGCATGCATTAAAATTATCATCTGAATATACACAAGCCAATTTTACTTGGATTATGTCATTGATATTAACGATCATTTTCTTGTTAAATAGTATTGATTTTTCAAATGGTACGCTCAAACCGCTTGTTTTTGCTGTATTTGCTGTTTATGCTTTGTTCACGCTCATCCAAATTGCTGTAACACTTAAAATCAAGGCGGATTTGAGAAGGACGGGGGAAATTCATTCCTCGACAAGAAAATGGGGTTATGTTTTATTTTTGGCGATTGTAACAGGGAATGTATTTATTGTCGCGTTTGCGTTTCAACTTATAAAGAAAGTGAAAACAACGGAATATGTGTTTGCCGCTTATATGCTTTTAACCCAAATTTTCATTATTGCTGTATCTGCGCTGAATATATTTAAACCTTATGTAACAGATACCTTTCCAATGGCGATGTTAGTTCTGATCGGGATAGCTGTTTTTGATTTAGTCGTCTTGATTTTAGTTGCAAGACAATCACATAGCGAACAAACACCGTCATGGATGAAGTATATCGCGATTTTATTACTAATTTCGAGTTTGACAGGCAACTTGTTTGCTCTTACATTAGCGATTAATATCTTTGTCAAATTAAAAAATGATGTTTCCAACATTGAAAAATGGAATAGTATGTGGGGGAAAATTACGCGTAATAATACAGCCATGCTTGGGTTTTTCTTTATCGTGTTTATTTTTTCGATTTCCATTTGCAGTCAATTTACATTTGATTATGAAATGGCTGTTGAAAATAATTATGAAGCAATTTTGCAAACACCTAGTTGGGCATATCCATTAGGAACAGATAATTTTGGTCGTGATTTATTCTCTCGGATTGTTTTCGGTGCTAGAATATCGCTGATTGTTGGTTTGGCTTCCACTCTTATTCCAGCAATCATTGGTGGTGTGCTTGGAGCAGTTTCGGGGTATTACGGTCCGCGGACAGATAATATTATTATGAGGTTATTAGATATTTTGTATGCTGTTCCGGGGATATTATTAGCGATTGCGATTATCGCAGCTTTTGGCGCCAATACAGTGAATCTGATTATCGCCCTAAGTGTTGGGTCGATTCCGACTTATGCGAGAACGATGCGTGCCAATGTTTTAATGGTGGCCAACTTTGAATACGTGGATTCAGCTCGGGCATTAGGGGCAAGTGATTATTCGATTATCTTTAAGCATATTGTTCCGAATTCCTTAGCACCGATGATTGTAAAAGCAACCTTGACAATCGGAGGCGCTGTGATTGCAACAAGCAGCTTAAGTTTCTTAGGTCTTGGAGTAGAACCACATATTCCGGAATGGGGAAATATTTTAAAATTAGGCAGTACGTATTTAGAGACAAATTCTTATTTGGCAATTTACCCAGGACTCGCGATCATCTTACTGGTGTTGTCCTTTAACTTCTTAGGGGATGCCTTGCGCGACGCATTGGATCCCAAATTAGATTAATTTTTACAAGGAGGAAAAGAAGATGAAAAAAAGCTTTCTACTAATCTTGCTAGCTTTTGTACTTGTAGCAGCAGGATGTGTCAATACAAAATCGGAAAACGAAAAAAAATCAGGCGCTAAATCAGGCGGAAACCAGTCAGACGTTGAAATTGAAATTCTTGGAATGAGCAGTGGGGAGGATGATATGAATATTGTCCGTGACCAACTTGTGAAAAATGGTTTTAAAGTAAAATTGAACATTCAACCAGATTACGGAAGCTTCAAAGCCCAAGAAGATGCGGGGAATTATGATGTGTCTTTATCAGGTTGGACAACTGTCACAGGAAACCCAGATTATGCAGTTCGTTCGCTTTTTATATCGGGTGGAGACTACAGTAAACTCGATGACAAAGAAATTGATCAATTGATTGATAAGGCAGCGGAAGAAACACCTGAGGAGTACGCGCAAACTTATAAAGATTTAGAGCAAAGACTTGTATTTGATAAAGCTTATATCGCACCACTTTATAGCTCTTATAAAACGCAAGCTGTGAATAAAGATATTTTGAATCCAGACAGTGTTCGTCTTTCGAAATCACGCTCTCTTGCATGGGAAGATATTGATTTTAACGACAGTTCTAAGCGAGATAGTGATCCATTGATTCTATCGCAAGCAGAGTCAACATTAACTTCCCTTGACCCAGTTAAAGGGAATGACGGTTCCATAAATATGTTGAATACAAATATGTATGTAAGAATTGTCAATCTAACCGATGATGACCAAATTACTTCAGATGGTTCATTGTCTTATAATAACAGTATTGCAGATGGTAATTCTGAATACTATTTCATTCTTCGTGATGATATTAATTTTGCAAAGATTACAGACAAAAAGCCGGAAGATACTGGTGTCCGTGTTGGAGCAGAAGATGTCGTCTTCTCCTTGAATCGTGCAAAAGATAAAAATTCTGTTCCAGATCACAGAACCTATAGTTTACATGAGCATATTAAAGATGTAGACATCGTGACAGACCTTTCGGAATTAGAAGATACAAAACAGGCAAATAGCGATGCCACCATTCGCGAGGCTTTAGAAGATGGTTTAGATACCAAAATTTCCGAGCTAGTCGCGGATAAAACAAAAGCAAATAATAAAGAAGGAAAGTACCAAGTTGTGAAAGTAACAACTACAGAACCATTTCCACAAGTGCTCAATTATTTAGCGCACCAATCGGCAGGAATTGTTTCGAAAGAACAAGTGGAAAGCATCAATACGTATGATGTGGAATCGTATGATCCTAATAAAGATGTGGCATACGGAGATCAAAGTACTGTCACTGAAGGCGGCAATTACGATAATCACTTATATGCAAGTGGTCCATATATTCTTTCGCATAAGGATGATTATGAAGCTGTATTTTATAAAAACCCAGGCTATATGAAAGGCACAGATCATGAGCCACATATTAACACAGTAGAAGTACGTTTTATCAAAGATCAAGATAGTACATTGTCCGCTTTACGTAATGGAGAGATTTATGTTTATTATGGAGTACCTGAAACAAAGTATGATGTTGTCGAAAATGATGATAAACTACGTCTCCAAACGATTGAAAGTAATGCTGTTACTTATTTACTTTTCAACACGGAAAATCGCGATGTAGCGAAAAGCGAAGATTTGAGAAAAGCGGTGCTTTATTCCATTAATCAAGATGAAATCATTGATTTCTATCATGGAAATAAAATTAAAGCAGTCTCCACTGTTAGCCCGCTTGTAGACACAGGCAATGAATTAAAAGCAGACAGTAAAAAAGCCAAGGAATTTTTACAGAAATATCAAGAAGGAAAATAAAGTGAAACTTCATTCAGTGGGTTTAGATTTAAAGGATGTAGGCCATGCAGACATTGCCACAGGACGTGGCAACCTTAGTCTGCGTTCATCTCCCCCACTGAATGTTAGTTGAACGAATCGGGAATTTACTGGCAGTTGATTCCTCACTTACAATTCTTGATTTCCTTCGAATTCTTGAATGGGGGTCTTACTGCGAGTTAATTCGGGATAAATTACAAGATCACGAGCACACTGGATGAACCTAAAAATCCAGTGTGTTTATCTGTTTGTCGATAAGAAGGTATTTATTGCCAATACGGCGTAATATATATGTAATAGCCAAAAAGGATAATGCGAGCTTTCACTAGGCTACAATGAGTGATCATGACTGGAAGGTGAGAAGAATGGAAACTTCCTCAAAATGGGTAAGAATGGATGATGGGGTGGAAGTTTTTATGAAGAAGTGGACGAATCCCGCTATACCACCGAAAGCTATTCTTCAAATTTCTCATGGCATGGCAGAGCATATTGAGCGATATAACCATTTTGCTGAATACCTAACCCATAAAGGAATACTTGTTTATGGAAGTGATCACCGCGGTCATGGATGTACAGGAAAAAGAATGGGGAATTTAGGTTATTTTGCAGATCATAATGGTTTTGAAAGGGCAGTAGATGATTTATATTTAGTCAATCAGGAGATCCGACAGGAAGTTTCTCATTTGCCAGTTTATATGTTTGGGCATAGTATGGGTTCTTTTCTAGCTAGACGGTTTATGCAAAAATATCCTCACGCTATTCAAGGGGCGGTTATTTCCGGGACAGCCGGTGATCCGGGCATAGCTGGAAAGATTGGTAAAATCATCGCTATAAGAGAAATTCGCAAAAAGGGAGGGAAAGTACCGAGTCCATTTTTAAATCGCCTCACTTTTGGCTCTTATAATAAGAAAATTCCTCAACCACAAACAGAATTTGATTGGTTAACCCGTGATGAGAGCAAGGTAAAGGAATATGTAGATGATCCACTTTGTGGATTTATCTGTAGTAATGGGTTTTTTTATGACTTATTTGATGGCTTAGAAAAAATTCACGATGATCGGCAAATTCGCAAAGTCCCTTCTGAATTTCCCATTCTCATCGTAAGTGGGGAAGATGATCCTGTAGGTGGAAGGAATTTAAAAGGTGTACATAAAGTAGTCAAACAATGGGAGAAAAATGGTTTAAAAAATATCAAAACCGCTTTTTTCACGCAAGGGAGACATGAACTCTTAAATGAAACAAATCGACTAGAGGTTTATCACTTCATTTATCACTGGTTAACTTCTCAATTCTAGGAATAAATCCATGATTTTTAAATTTAGATTAAGAATATATTACGTTTTTTGTTTAAATTTGGTAAACTATAAATGTTGGATTGAAACGGCTTTCAAAAGGGAGTGTGGATGGGAATTTGGAGCATAGTATATTACAAAAATCCGGACATTTTAAGCAAACTATGAATTTATCTAAAGAAAGTTTGGAATATATGGATAGGCGCTCTGCTATTTCATGGCGTCAAACCTTTTTTGACCATTATGAAGAAGCCTCTGTTATTCTCGATTTCAGAGGTTGCGTACTTTCAATGAACACTGCGTTTGAGAAAATGTTTGATTGCACACAAACGGATTTATTAGGAAAACCACTTATATTTCCATTTAAAAATTTGCAAGTAGAATTTTATAAAGTGGTTCAAAATGTTTTAAATGGGAAAAAAATTGTCTGTCAACAACTTTTGCGAAAAAGAAAAAATGAAGATCAAATGTTTCCAGCAAAATTAATGATTTCCCCAGTATTTTCTTCTGATGAGGAAATTAAAGGGATTTTGCTGATTATTAAGGATCAAACTGAAATTGACAAATCTAAAACATTCATTGAATGGCAAAAAGAAATTCCGGAAACAGAAGAAAATATGCTTCATGATATTACAAAGCATATTGATGAACTGATTATTTTATTTGATTTAGAAAAAGATAAGATCCTTTATACGAGTCCAGCCTTTGAAAGAAAATTCGATATTGATCTTGTCACTCTATATAATAAGCCCATTTTATTGTGTAAGAGGTTTGATATAGAAAATTTAAAGCAATTGTCTCGTTTTTTTAAATGTAGAAATAACGGACACAGAACATTAGAATTTAAAGCAACCGATCGTAAAACAAATAAATTGCGTTGGTTTTTATTTGAAATCACGCCGATATTAGAACCAGATGGCACGGTTAAAAAGCATATTAGCATATTGCGAGATATTACGGAGTTAAAAGAAAAGAACAATCAAATTAAACAACTGGATCAATTAGGCGCGATCGGACAAATGGCGGCTGGGATTGCCCATGAAATTAAGAATCCTTTAACAACGATCAAAGGGTTTGTGCAATTATTATCGGAAAAAGCGGAAAGTGAGTATAGTGATATTATATTATCTGAATTAGAACGTATTGAATTTATTATGGGTGAAATTTTAATGCTTGCGAAGCCGCAAACAAATATAAGTTTTAAAAGGAAAAACTTAAATCAAATTATTCTAGAAGTGATTTCTTTTATGAATCCAGAGGCTATTATTCATAATGTTACTTTAAATAGAAGTTTATCTCCTATTCCCGCAGTATCTTGTGAAGCAAAACAGATTAAACAAGTCCTTATTAATATTATAAAAAATGCGATCGAGGCAATGCCGTCCGGGGGAAACATTCGAATTAAAACCTATTACTCCGATGGATTTATTGGAATGGATATTATTGATAATGGTAAAGGGATTTCTGAAGAGCGGTTAAAGCGCCTAAAGGAGCCTTTTTACACAGATAAGGAAAAAGGAACAGGTCTAGGGTTAATGATCTGTTACAAAATTATTGAAGACCATCATGGCACGATTCACTTTACGAGTGAAGAAGGAAGAGGGACATGTGTACATATCAAACTTCCGGCAGCGACATAGAAAAGCGCAAGCTCTCGTTTATCCATAAAACGGGTGCTTGCGCTTTTGGTTCTTGCTTAGGAATTTATAAAATCCTAGCTTGTGGATAAGTTGCTTATATTGCGGTTGACATCCAGCTCCAGCGCCTAGCGACTAGTAAATTTACGTCGCTGAACAGGCGCTTGCGCTTTTGTTTTATTCAATCCAATAATCGGTTGTTTTCATCAACTGTCATAATTTCAGCTGATTGGCGTGCTTCATTGGCTGGTAAGATCCCTTTTCCACGACAAACACTGCAATTATATTGCCAACCTTCATCATCTGCTAACATGCCTGTTCCTTCGCAAGCTTTACAGGTTAATTCTCTATCCACCATTACTGTCCCTCCTATTTAATGAAAGTTTGATCCTGCTTTTTCTTGATCCAATTAATGATGCCTCCCTGAAGCATAACTTCCATTTGCCGAGGGGAGAGGGAATGGTTCACAAGGATTTGGTCCTGTCTACCTTTAATTCCGATTTTAAATTCATTACTTTTTTGAAGTTTTTCATGTAATCCATTCAGTTCTAGAATATCTCCCTGTTGCAGCAAATCATAGTCACTTGGTTGCGAAAAAGTTAGTGGTAATATCCCAAAGTTTACGAGGTTTTGCCAATGAATACGAGCAAAGTCTTTGGCTAAGGCGACGCGCATTCCTAGGTATCGAGGGGCAAGAGCCGCATGTTCACGACTGGAACCTTGTCCATAATTGAACCCGCCTACAATGGCATGACCACCTTGGTCCACCAATTCTTTCGCACGTGTATAATAACTTTGATCAATAATTTCAAAGGTGAATTTACTTATCTCCGGCAGATTACTTCGATAAGGCAGCACTCTGGCTCCACCTGCAAGAATTTCATCTGTTGAAATATTATCCCCCATTTTTAAAAGAACAGGGAGTTCCATTTGGTCGGGAAGTGCATCCATAGCAGGGATGGACGCAATATTAGGTCCTTTGTGTAATTCCACGTTTTTGGCTTCTTCAGGTGGCAGAGGAGAATCCAATAGAGAAATATCGATGGTAGGACTTTTCGGTTCCTTCACTTTTGGAAAAGGAAAATCCAGTGTTCTTGGGTCGGTAATGACCCCCGTTAAAGCGGATGCCGCAGCGGTTTCGGGACTACATAAAAAAACACTATCTTCTCTTGTGCCTGAACGCCCCGGGAAATTTCGCGGTGTTGTACGGAGACTGTTCCTCCCTGTCGCAGGAGCTTGTCCCATCCCAATACAACCATTACATCCTGCCTGATGCAATCTTGCACCCGACTGTAATAAACTAGCGATATGGCTTTCTTTTACCAAGTCGGTGAGCATTTGCCTTGATGTTGGGTTAATATCAAATGAAATCCCTTTTGCTATCTGCCGATCTTTTACGATTTCAGCAGCCATTGCGAAATCACGGAAACCTGGATTGGCGGAAGAGCCAATGTAGGATTGATAGATCGGTGTTCCGGCCACATCCGCAACAGGTACGACATTTCCTGGACTTGATGGTTTCGCGATTAAAGGTACAAGCTCAGACAGATTGATTTCTTCCTCTAAATCATATGTTGCCCCTTTATCTGCTTGTAATTCAATCCAGTCGTTTTCTCTTCCTTGTTCCTTTAAAAAACGTTTAATTTCGGAATCAGAAGGGAAAACCGTCCCTGTCGCCCCCAATTCTGCTCCCATATTGGCAATGACATGGCGATCCATGGCTGATAATGTTTCCACACCAGGACCATAATATTCAATGACTTTTCCTACTCCGCCTTTTACATCATAGCGACGAAGTAACTCGAGAATCACATCCTTTGCACTGACCCAATCAGGAAGTTTCCCGGTTAACTTAATGCCCCACACTTGCGGCATTTTGACGTAAAAGGGTTCTCCTGCAATCGCTAAAGCTACATCCATCCCTCCAGCCCCCATGGCTAGCATGCCCATACAACCATTTGCACACGTATGACTATCAGATCCTAAAAGGGTCTTTCCTGGTTTAGCAAGTCTTTGCATATGAACAGGATGGCTAACCCCATTACCGGGCCTACTGTAGTAGATTCCAAATCGCTTTGTTGCACTTTGTAAAAATAAATGATCATCGGCATTTTTATTATCCACTTGGATTAAATTATGGTCGACATACTGGGCTGATGCTTCTGTCTTTGCTCGTTCAATGCCCATTGCCTCTAATTCCAACATCACCATTGTTCCCGTTGCATCCTGGGTTAGCGTTTGATCAATTTTCAAACCGATTTCACTACCGGGAGTCATTTCCCCCGAAACGAGATGCGACTGAATCAATTTTTCTGTAAGCGTAAGTGCCATGATGTTTCCTCCTGGTCTGTTATTTAAGTGCGTGTTCAAAAAGGAGGATAAAAAGGACCCGTCGGCTAAGGGTGCTGACGTCCTGTCAGCAACGCCGACACTAGCACATCTTGTGCGTCGGAAGTTCGAGGCGGCGCAGCCTTCGAGCACAAGGAAAGCTTCCCTGAATCCGCATCGCACGCCGGAAAAGTGGTTTTCTTTTCCAAGTAGCGGATTTGCACAGGATGTGCTGACTTCTGCGCTGCCCACAGGACGTGGGAGGTTTTAGCAGAAGAACTATTATCCTTATACATGAGCAGCGGAGAAGCAAGCCAACGAAGAAATTCGAAGCGTCATTTTTACCGAGGCCTGCAGGACGCAGGTCACAAAGGCGTTGCGACAGGATGTCGAATTTAGCCTTTGATCCTTTTTTGAACATCCTCTTAATGTTATTCTGAGAAAAAGGTGAAACAAATATACCCAGATAAAGGCTGTTAAGAAATTCTTAACAGCCACAATGGGTTAATTTACATATTTTCCATAATCAGGAATTGCGATTTGGTCAAACTCATTGACCAGTTTGTCCAAGCTTTGAGTCAAGTCGTCGCCCTTCATAGGTGTGCCATGGCCAACAATAGCAACAGTTGGCTTCAAAGCTGCAAGCTTTTTTACAGATTCACGGGCGGCCTCCCAGTCCGTTGTTAGATATCGAGGTGGGCCATTTATTTCCTGTTCCTGAGATATGACTTTATAAAGAGAATCTTGCTTAACGGTAATAAAGGCATCCCCCACAATCAGGGCTCGATCCTCCTCCCTGAAAAAAGAGACATGCCCTGGCGAATGTCCAGGTGTGTGAATCCAGCGGAACCCTGGCATATGTGGGACACTGCCATCCTCCGGCAATGCTTGCACATGGTCCCCTAATTGAATCGCTTCATTTGGAAAATAGGGTGACATTTTCGCAACCATCCCACCTTCAACGGTTGCGTCGGGTTCAGGATAATCTTCCTTTCCTGTTAAGAAGGGGAATTCTAACTGATGCACATAAACCGGAACATCCCAATGATCGATTAATTCAATTACGGCTCCAATATGATCAAAATGCCCATGTGTTAATATAATGGCCTCGGGTCGGCGATCCTCTCCGAATCGCTTTTCCGTCTCCTTGATAATGGCTGGAGCAGAATGGGGCATACCAGCATCCACTAGAACAAAAGAAGAATCATCAGGTTGACCCACCATCGCAATATTAACAATTTGCACAGTATAACAATATAGATCGGGAAGTACCTCTTGACCGACGCCACTCCCAATAGAAATAGCAGGGATATATTTATAATCCGATCCATAGGACAGATCTTTATCCAATAAAAAAACCCCCTTTTACAATTGAGACGTTATTATTTTTTGCTGTTGGTTGTAAATCATTCATTATCGTGAGAAAAAAGATTGGGTAATTCTTCTATGTAAAGCTTTAAGTAAAAAGGGTCAATATAAGGATGTAAGCTTTTGTTTAGTCTCTGTCGAAAGCTTGTAGGATTTCAAGCAGAAAGGATGTTGTTATGATGAAAAGCAATGTGCAGGTTTTGCCAATTATTGCTTCAATTGGAGTTGGGGCTATAGCTTATAGCATGATGACTGGAAAAGCGGGGCAACTTCAAAATATGATTCCCCAGTTATCCGGGATGAGTCAACAAGGTGGGAGTCAGCAACAATCTGGAATGAGTCAACAAGGTGCTAGCCAACAACAATCAGGAAACACATCCACTCAAATGCAATAGGGACTAAAGAAAACCAAAAACCCGGATTGAGGAGTCTCCCCCAATCCGGGTTTTCTTTATGATCATTTTTTCCCTAATAATATCCTCCGCAACCACCGAGAAAACCACCAGCACCTACAATAACCAAGAGGATAAACAAGACAACAATTAAAGCAAATCCTCCAGCAAATCCAAAGCCATCAGACATACAACTCCACCTCCTAAAAATCTTTCAGTATTACCATATGTAAATAAAACAAAGGCGGAAGGATAAACGCCTAGATAAAAATTGTTTTTTCTAATAAAAATATATGCGTTATGTATATGGATTCATTTAAAAAATTTAAACAACCATGAATACATCTTGGGGGGGAATACCATTCCTTATAAGAATGAAGGGGTGTTGTAGACTTATCATTCCTAAAAGTATGGGAAATGTTTGTTCTAAGTTTGAAAATCATTCATATGTATCTATGTAGTTGGCAAATCCTAAAAATAAGGGGTGATAACATGGATGATAAGTCATCAAGAAACCAAAAGCCTAAAACGAATGCTAAACAAAAGCAATTGGATCAACACCGTGTAAAAGACACAGGGAAGCCGATGACGACACAGGAAGGGAAAAAAAGATCACAGGATCAGGACCAATTAAAAGCCGGTATACGCGGGCCTAGTTTACGTCAGGATTATGAATTCTTTGAAAAGATGTCCCATTTTGTTCACGAAGAAATACCAGAAAGAGTGGTTCATGCAAGAGGTTACAGTGCACATGGAGAGTTTGAATGTTATCAGTCCATGAGACATGTGACAAAAGCGTGCTTCTTACAGGAAGCGGGAAAAAAGACGCCATTAACGCTCCGTTTTTCTACTGTACAAGGGGCTAAAGGGTCCTATGATACAGCAAGGGATTTACGATGTCAGGGAGTGAAGTTATATACAGAAGAGGGAAATCTCGATCTTACAACGATTGCTATGCCTGTATTAGTTAATCAAGACGCGATGAAGTTTCCGGATGTGATGCATGCATACCAAGCTAAGCAAGCTGATGATATACCTACAGCTTCCGGTGCCCATGACCGTTTCTGGGATTATGTGGCCAATAACGTTGAAGCGCTGCATATGGTGCTGTGGATCATGTCTGATCGGGGCATTTTGAGAAGTTACCGAATGATGGAATCATGGTCCATTAATACGTACCTATTCGTTAATGAACAAGGTGTAGCGACCTTTATGAGATATGTTTGGAAGCCTGTACTAGGTGTTCATTCCCTTTTACAGGATGAGGCACTGAAAATCGGTGGACTCGACCCGGACTTCCACCGGCGAGATCTCAGAGAGGCGATTGACCAAGGTGCTTATCCTGAATATGAGTTGGGTGTCCAGTTGATTCCGATGGAGGATGAATTTAAATACGATTTTGATGTGCTTGATCCTGCAAAATTTTGGCCGGAAGAGCTTGTCCCTGTTCAAATCATCGGTAAAATGACTCTAAATAGAAATATTGATAATTATTTTACGGAGTCTGAACAAGCTGCATTTAACCCTGCAAATGTCGTACCTGGAATTGACTTTTCCAATGATCCCGTCTTACAGGGAAGATTAATGGCGTATAGAGATGCACAACAACATCGACTTGGCAGCGCGAATTATGTTGAATTACCAATTAATAAGCCACTTTGCCCGTTTCATAATAACCAGCGCCGAGGCTATATGAGACAGCGAATTGATGTTGACAAGGTAAACTATCATGAAAATTCACTAGCAAATAACACACCATACACGGTGCCCCCAGAAGAAGGCGGCTATACAGATTATCCGGGGAAAGTAGAGGGCTACAAAATTCGAGCGAGAAGTGATTCGTTCAAGGATTACTTTTCGCAACCACGAATCTTTTGGAACAGTTTGACGCCGATTGAAAAGCAACATACGATCGAAGGATTAAGCTATCAAGTTGGAAGCGTAAAAAGCGATTCTGTCCGCCAGCAAGTCGCTGATATACTTGTTAATGTAGATAAAGAGATGGCCTATATCGTCGCTGATAATATTGGCGTCAATAGGCCCAGAGGAGAGCATGTTCCTGTTGCTACAAGTTACCCCTCTCTCAGTCAGGCCAATACACCAAAATATGCCTATACACAAAAAGTTGGTGTGCTGATTGGCAATGGCTTTAACAGCCAAGAGGTTACCAATGTGCTGAACTACTTAAAGAAAAATGGGGTATTTATCGAAATTGTAAGTGAAAAACTAGGTACTGTCACGGGCGCAGATGGAACAAGACTCAAAGTTGACAAAACATTTCTTACAACAAGTCCTTATCTAGTTGACTCGCTATACGTTGTTGGTGGAAGGGCTAGAAATGAAGCAAAATTTCATCAAGATGTCATGTCTTTCATAAGAGTTGCGTACAGCCATTATAAACCAATTGGTGTTGCCACTACGGCACAGTCTCAGTTTCAAATCAAAGCCTCAGCTGGAGTCGTTTTTGCTGGGAACAATCCTAACTTTGCGAGGGATTTTATCTCTGCCATCGCGCAACAACGCTTTTGGGAACGAACCTAATCCTGTTCACTGGGTAATGCTAGGGAAATATCTAAAAGTATTTCCCTTTCTATGCCCATTATTGTCCTTTAAAAATAACTAAACAGCCTCCGTACTAGCTCTCCTACACTACCATTCTAGATAATACAATTACGAAAAGGAGGTATGTTAGATGAATGACACAAATTTTCTAAGAGAAGGCCTGCTTTTACAAAATCTTCCTGTTTATGAACTAGATATCCCTTATATTCATTCCATACTTTTTACCATTAAACAGACTCAAGTGTCTCTAGCTGCATTTCCTTATCTAAACAAAGAAGCCCCGATCATGACTGTGGATAAGGAGTTGTTGCGATGACGGACTTATCCTTTTTAACGGCAACCGAACTAGCCCCCTTAATCAAATCGAGACAATTATCCCCAGTGGAATTAGTAAAACATCTATTTCATCGCATAGATGAGTTGGATCCAGTTCTTCACACGTATATTACGCCACTTCACGAATCAGCTCTAACACAAGCGCGAAAGGCTGAAAGGAATATTATGCAAGGCCACTATAAAGGACCCTTATACGGAATTCCGATTGGGATTAAGGACAATTTTTATACAAAAGGGATACGAACGACGGTGGGTTCCAAATTGTTTGCGGATTTCATACCTAATAAAACAGCCACAGCTGTAAAAAAACTGCTTGGAGCAGGTGCCATTATGTTAGGAAAACTAAACCTGCATGAACTAGCTGCCGGCTCCACTGGGACCAATCCATTTTTCGGGACGACACGAAATCCTTGGAACATCGAATATATGCCAGGTGGGTCAAGTGGCGGCAGTAGTGCAGCCTTAGCCGCCGGTCTTACAACGATTGCCACTGGAACAGATACTTTTGGTTCCATTCGCCTACCTGCTGCGATGTGTGGGATTTATGGTCTAAAACCAACCTATGGGCTCGTTAGTACACATGGTGTATTCCCTACGGCTCGATCATTAGATCATGCTGGACCGATGGCAAGATCAGTGACAGATTTAGCCCTCATGCTCCAGTATATGGCTGGTTATGATGCAAATGATCCTACAAGTCTTCATGTACCGATTCCTAACTATATTGAGAGCCTAAATGAAGGAATGAAAGGGATAAAAATCGGGATTCCTGTGTACTATTTGGAGGGATTGGACTCAGATATAGAAAGGCTTTTTAACAATGCAATCGTAATACTGAAAAAGTTAGGAGCTGAAATAAAAGAAATAAACATCCCGGAACTATCAATGTCCACGTTTTCGGGCTATGTGACTGTGACGGGTGAAGCGTCCGCTTTTCATTACAAATGGCTACAAACTCATCCAGAGAATTATTCGGCGGATATCCGAACTTTCTTTCTATCAGGTACACTAACGAATACGCCGCAATACATTAAAGCCCAACAAGCTCGAAGGAAGATGGTAAAAGCATTTCATCAAGCTTTTGAAGAAGTCGATATGATGCTTGGTCCAACTATACCGATCACAACTCCGGCATTCACCCAGAATTGGATCAAGCAAAATTTAGATGTCATTAGACGCTGCCTACCATTCACCGTACCTGTAAATTTAACAGGTGTGCCAAGTTTATCCGTCCCTATGGGAATAGACTCAAAAGGACTTCCTGTCGGCATGCAATTTATTGGAAACCATCTAACAGAAAAACGTCTACTCCAGGTCGCGAGTATATGGGAGAGGATTAATCCACTGACTATCCATGTTTGAGCATAAAAAGTCTAGCACTGGAAGCCATTGTTTAATGTGAAAAAACATATTATTACTTCTCACTGATTAAAGAACGCTTAAGCTTTTGTTTTTTCCTCCTTTATTCATAAAAAGTAAGAAAATAAAACCCTTTCATGTTATATTAGATTGCGAGAAAGCAAGAAAAATCAAACACTCATTTTGCTGAATTCTGCTTTTGAGTTATTTAAATGGTTTAAATGGATGATAACTTTTTCGTAAGGAGGAAAATCATGGGCGATCTTTTAGTACCACTTTATCGATTATCAGCAGATGTAAAAACGGATGATCAGAAGAATTATACGATTCGAAGACCGATTCCGCCAGAAAAGCATATTGTGGTGGATTGGGTGAGAAAACACTTTTCAGAAAAATGGGCAAGTGAGTGTGAAGTAGCTTGTTCACAAACTCCAGCATCTTGCCTGATTGCTTTTGAAGGGAATAAAATCTTGGGGTTTGCCTGCTTCAATGTCACCTATCTGAATTTTTTCGGTCCGACTGGAGTCGATGTCGAGGCACGAGGAAAAGGAATCGGGCGGGAACTTCTATTACGTAGTTTACTTGAAATGAAGCATATGGGATATGCTTATGCCATTATTGGTGGAGCTGGCCCTGTTTCTTTCTATCAGAAGACAGTAGGTGCCATCGAAATCCCGGACTCCAATGATGGAGCTTATAAAGGAATGTTAGATGGCTAGATTGCTTGAATAACAATTTTAGTGAATTTGAATATGCTGATGGCAGAGCCTATATAATGGAGGTATCGAGGATGTCTTTAGAAGAAAGGAAAACACTTGCTTGGCATGAGACACTTGAAATTCATGAATTGGTTGCTGCCCAGTCAACTGGATTAATGAAGCTAAAAAAATCAATCGGAAAAATGAATGATGCGGAATTACGGAGAATTTACAAACAAGCAATTGGCGATACGGAATTAAATTTAAATGAATTAATTCGATTTTATCCCTCTGCTCCTTCTGTTTCAGAAAGAGAGGAATCAGAGCGAGAAGATACCGGGTTTTATGCAGGTGAACTTCTGATGTTCAGCAAGACTTTGGTTCGGACATATGCGGGAGCTATTACAGAGACAGCTACACCAGTCTTAAGAAAAACACTGATTAATCAGCTGTTAAGGTCAATCCACTGCCATGAAAGAATTTTTAACTACATGCACAAAAAAGGCCTTTATCCAGCGTATGATCTGGAAGCATTGTTAAATCATGACCTACAAAATGCGAAAAAAGCCTTAGAAATGAAATAGACTAGCTATTTTCATTTTCCGCTCAGGGTTTTTGAGTATAAAATCATGGATGTTTCTTACATTAACCGTCCCCCTTCTCTTTCTTTCAGCATATGAAAGAGAGTAGGAGGGGATTTTTATGGGGGAAAAAAGTGATTTTTCCATTGCTGTTATACTTCTCATATTGATGATCCCATTATTCTTTTTTATGATTCACAATATTGATTGGACAACTGGGGGACCTGAAGACCCTGATCAGAATAAGAAACAAGAACAGGGAGCAGACCAGAATGATGATAAAAGAGAGGAAAACAAAGATGATGAAAAGGATTCAGGGGACAAGAAAAATAAGGACAAAGACGTAGACGAAGAGAAAGATAAAGATAAAGAGAATGGTAAAGCTGATGAAAATAAGAAGAAAAGAGAAGTCGTCTGGGGCGTGGATTCTGCAAGTGTGACAACCGAAGAAATGTATGTTTGTGTCAATGACCAATTCGGAAAACCTGAGATATGGGGAAGATACCTTGGTAGTAAAGAGGGGGTATCACGCGGGATCACGAAGAAAGAGGTTCAATATTTGCATGACCGGGAAATTAAAATCCTTCCAATTTATAATCATTTTACCAAGGCAGAGGGACATGATCGTGGTGTGGAGTTAGCTCAACATGCTGTATCTCTCGCTCAGGAAATTGGGCTACCAGAGGATAAAGCTATTTTTGCTGATATTGAGCCGGATTATCCCGTAGATGCCTCATTTATTCAAGGATGGTATGATGGGTTGAAGGACACAGCTTACCAACCAGGAATTTACGGTGTTTTTGCCGAGGACCAGGCATTATTTGAAATCTATAACCAGGTTTTAAAAGATAATGAAGAACTAGGGAAAGAAATGATCATCTGGTCAGCCCATCCCCAACTAGAAATTACTACGAAAGACAATGCCCCAAAGTATGAGCCAATTGCCCCAAAGAATAGTCTTTTATTAGGCTGGCAATATGGGATCGATGCGAAAGAATGTCATATAGATACGAACTTATTCAAAGCCGAAATAATAGAATATTTATGGTAAGACTGGTTGATGCATTAGGCCAGTCTTTTTTTGTGGTTAACCAGGAAATTATAAAATAGATACCTGTGATTAAGATTAAATGTAGAATGTAATCGTCCAGCTCCAGAAATAGAAAACCGAATAATTTTAAAAAATGATTATATTCTCCCAGTCAAGGTTGGAAAGAGACGGAATTTGTCGAAAAAATGCCGCTTCATACCCAAAAATGAACGAAAAAAACTAAGATTTAGGTCCTTTTTTTACCTAAAGATTCAGATTTACTTCTAGGAAATTTATAACAGTCTGAACTAAGTGAAGTATTGGGCAATATTGACGGAAATGTGAACTAGTGATATTAATTTTATTTAATAGAAAATGCTATTTGATGTTATTACATAATTCATACGATCGGTATGGATTTTTTTTCGCAAAGAAGGGATCAAAAAATCCCCGTCTATAATATTGGGTTTGAAGGCTATGAAACAGGCTAGACTAGAAAATGAAGTTAGGAGTAACGATATTGCTAATTGTAGATGAACTGTTAAGACTGGATAGTGAGGGAGAAATCGTAAAAAAAGTAAAGCTAAAAGGAAAGTATAGCCAACTTGAAGATGCGCTTCGATTTTACCAACCTAAGATCAAGAGCCGGAGACTACCTTTGCTTCCTCCACAAATAGATCAGGAAATTGACTACTTTGCTAAGCAATTTGCGGAAGATGATCGTATTATTTTCTTCTATGATTCTCGTTACCGTTCAGGAGAAATGCTAGATCGTCTGCGCAATTGGTTTTTACCCGATAAAGTTCTATGGCCCATAGCGATTCAAGGGAATATAGCTGAATACCAATTATTAAAAGAAGAGTTATTGCCTTTATATCATGATCAACAGGCTACATATTCAAGTGTAAAAGACCGAGTCAATCAGTTACAAGCTAAAATGCAAAAATGGATTATTTCCCCTGCCCCACTAAAGGTTCTACGGACCCAATCATATAATGCGATTTATAAGCAAAATAAAAGTTTAGTTTGGAAGTTAACAAAAGTTCGTTCGGAAAAAAAAGTAAATACTCTCCAAAGTGGTAGCTTGGAAAATATATGGCAAGCATTTCAAAAAGAAATTCCAAAGGGGAAAATTTGGGTAGTGACGAAGGGGTTGGATCAACCTTTACCTGGAATGACACAACAAATTGCACTTAATAATGAAACTTTTCCCATCGGTATACCGTATGTTTATATAGTAGCTGTAAAATAATGGTATATATGGCAAAGTTTAGTCAATGGAGGAACGATAATGATTAGTGCTAAGCGAAAAGCATTTATTTTTTTGATAATCGCCTTTATCTTAGCGATTATGACAGGCTGGTTTATCAATACTCAGATTTCCCATGCTAAAGAAGTAATGGGACAATCTGTGAAAGTAGCAGTGGCTAAAAAGGATATCGTGGCTTACTCGGAAATATCAGAAAATATGGTGGAGTGGATGGAGATACCAAAATCAAATGCTGTTTCATCTTTTATTACAACTGAGCAGGATTTGAAAGAGCACTTATCTATTGTTGATTTGAAAAAGGGCGATTTAATCACTAAAAACTTGATTCGTTCACAAGTGGATATCCCTGATGGTCATCGAGTTGTATGGTTAAATCCGACAGAGAATGTTTTAATGGACCAGCAGATTTATGTTGGGGATAAAGTTGATATTATTGCGTCTTACGAACAGAAAAACGAAGGTGTTATCACAAAAAGGATTATGAATGATATTGATGTGATTCAAACAGACTCCACTGTAGTGGGAGATAGCCAGCAAGAGGATGTTTCTGCTATAAAAGTTTCCATTACAGTTGAACAAGCAGAACAGTTGATCCACCTTCAAAATACAGCTAAGCAGATACGGGTACTGCGTGTGAATCAAATCGAAACAAATAATCAAGAAGATAACGAACAAAACAATGCGAATATTCAACAAAATACAGAAGAAAAAGCTGAGCAAAATGTAGAAGAACAAGAAAAGAAAGAGGCTATAGCTGAGGAAGAAAAACAAGCGGAAGAAAAGAAACAAGAGGAAGCTAAGAAGCAGGAAGAAAAGAAGAAACAAGAGGAAAATAAAAAGAAAGAAGATAAAGGAGAGAAAGAGAAGAAATAACAGATTCATACATAAAGAGGCGTTAAATTTCTGTTCGTGAAATGAGGTTAATCGAAATGAGAAATGCAAGTGTATTAGTCGTAACAGATGATGAGACACTTTTAGAGGAGATAAATAGTAGTTTGTCTACCGATGATATCCGGAGCGCCAATACTCCCCATGTCGACGAGTTTTTAAAAGAACAATATTCTTTTATATTACTAGATGAATGGATGATTGAATCGGTCAATACCCAGTCGCTTCCGACAACGAGTGTTTTAATCGTTCTTATGCGAGACCGTTCATTTGAAAATGCACGGAAATGGATGGCGATGGGCGCAAGTGAATTAATCATCATTCCTGATGAAATTGATAATCTAGAAGCTGTTTTACAGAAAAAGGATCGGATGAAAAGACAAGACCGAAATCATTTTAATGATGAATATGTGGACTTAGAAGGGGCCGGCGCTGTTCGGGTTTTCTACAGTGCAAAAGGGGGTACAGGGAAAACGTTGATTGCTTCCATGGTTGCGCAGAACTTACAAATTCAGTATGACCAGAGAGTAATCTTAATTGACTTCAATGTACAGTTCGGCGGTGTGGAAGTGCTATTTGGCCTAGACCCTGAAAGGTCTTATCTCGATTTATTACCTGTTATTAATGAGTTATCAATAAATCATATCCAAAATGTGACGGTGAAAGAAGAAAATACGGGGATCCATGTATTATTAAGTCCTGCCAATCCTGAACAAATTGAATTAATTTCAGAGGAGTTAGTCACAAGGATTATTCGAACGTGTCGTAATCATTTTGATCAAGTCATTGTTGATTTGCCAGCAGCGTTTAACACGGCAACCTTCATTGCATTACATGAAGCCACACATATTTATTACGTTATGAATCCAGATAGTTTATCTGTTCGAACTTTAAAACATAGTATAGAGCATTTCAGACGTTATCAAATCGGCAATAGGGATAATGTCAGTTTGATTATTAATCGTTATAACTCAAAAAGTGAATTAAGTGAACGAAATATTGCTCAATTTATTGATTTACCTATTAGCGGAATTATTCGTTCGGACTTTTATGGTTTGCAGCCCCATTTAAATATGGGAAAACCTTTTTATCTAAAGAAAAACGATAAAGGCATTTCAAAAACAGCTCAGGATGTTAAAAAGATGGTGAGAAAGTCGATTGTGAAGGGAGGCTAGTCGGAATGAAGTGGCTTGAGAAAGTGAAAGAACAACCTTCTTTACACTCCGAGAATCAGTGGAATGTAAAAGATGCACAATTAGAAAAACGTGCTCGTCACTATCGATCCCGTTTACTGAAAGAAGTCGATTTAGAGACCATTACAACCCTGCCACCAAACGAAATGAGACAAACAATCGAGCGTTTGGTTTACCGAATGATTGAAGAAGAGAGAGCGATTATTCCAAAACAGGAAATGGAAGCTCTTGTGAAACAAATTATCAATGAATCTGTTGGTTTTGGTCCGCTGGAAGCCTTGCTAAAGGAAGATAGCATTACAGAAATCATGGTGAATGGACCGAAGGAAATTTATATCGAGAAAAATGGAAAACTTTTTAAAACAGATGTGCGTTTTAAAGATGAACAACATATTCGCCATATTATTGATCGAATCATTGCTCCGATTGGCAGAAGAATTGACGAAAGTTCACCAATGGTGGATGCACGGTTACATGATGGAAGTCGTGTGAACGCGGTAATCCCACCTATAAGTATGAACGGTCCGATTCTTTCCATTCGTAAGTTTAATAAGAAGCCATTTACGCATGCCGATTTAATTGGTTTTGGTACGTATACGCCAGAGATTAGTGAGTTTCTGCAAGCTGCGGTAAAAGCGAAAAGTAATATTCTTGTATCTGGCGGAACGGGGAGTGGTAAAACGACACTATTAAATGTCTTATCCGGCTCGATTCCTAATAGTGAACGTGTTGTCATTATCGAGGATATGGCAGAGTTAAAATTTGAGCATGATCATTTAGTGCGTATGGAAGCACGACCTAAGAATATGGAAGGAAAAGGAGAAATTAATATTCGAATGTTGGTTCGAAACTCTCTTCGTATGAGGCCTGATCGCATAATCGTCGGTGAAGTTCGTGGTTCTGAAGCGATTGATATGCTACAAGCGATGAATACAGGTCATGAAGGCTCCTTAACGACGGTTCACGCGAATACTCCGAAAGATGCGCTCGGGCGTTTGGAAGCAATGGTGATTATGTCCGGTTTATCTTTAAGTGTTGAGGTGATTCGCCAATACTTTGTCGGTGCATTAGATCTCATTGTCCAAAGTGAACGACTACCAGATGGGAAACGGAAATTAGTCAATGTTGCGGAGGTTGTGGATCGAGGGAACAGGATTGACATCATCGATATCTTTAAATTTAAAAGAGAAGGTGTGGATGAAAAAGGGAATGTATATGGTTCATTTGTTTCCACTGGATATGTACCAAGCATTTACGAGCGAATGAAAACGGCAGGTATTGATTTACCACAAACAATCTTTCAAGAGGGTGTATTAATGTGAATGCCATTTGGATTAGTAGTGGAGCCACCATCTTTTCTCTTTGCTTATCAATTTATTACTTTCTCTATTATAAAAACACCCAAAAAACGAAAAAAAGAGTAGAAGAATGGTTTGCAGGAGAGGCAGATAAAGAAAGGAAAAGTGCCATTCTCCTGATCGGAGATAAATATGATCGTTCCGAGATGGCCGAAGAGTTACAAAAGAAATTAATTCAAGCAGATATTAGCTTAAAACCTTCTGAGTATATGGGGATTTGCTTTTTTCTCTTTTTCGCCATTCTCTTCTCAGGCCACTTTTTATTTAAATTGATTTTTGTTATTAACCTTACTTTGGCTTATTTTATTGTCTGGCTTGGCTCAAAAATGTTTTTAAAATCTAGACAAAATAAATTGACTGAAAGGTTAAATCAACAGTTGCCCGAAATTTGTAGAATGATGAGCAATACAATGAAGGCAGGTTTGACGATTCCCCAAGGGATAGAAATGGTCGGGAAGGAACTAAAAGCCCCAGCAGGTCCTGAATTTCAATCAATGGTTCAGCAGCTTCGATTAGGAACGAATTTTGAAGAGGTAATGGGGAATTTTCGAGAAAGATTTGTTAGTAAAGAGTTAAATATTTTTGTTAGTACAGTATTAATCCAGCACCGTGTTGGTGGAAATTTAGCTGAAGTGTTAAGTATTATGGCGGAAACACTTGAGGAGCGGTCACGAGTGAATAAAGAAGTGGACACAGTAACAGCGGAAGCAAAATTCATTGCCTTAATTCTGCCCATAATGCCCTTAATGATGGCACTCATGATGAATTTGTTTATTGAAGGATTTCTAAATCCTTTGTTTACAAAGTGGGGACTTGTATTATTTGCTATCTTCCTATCCATGCAGTTTCTTGCCTACTTGGTGATCAAAAAAATTACGACGATAAGGGTGTAATAAAAGGATGAGTCCTTATTTTGATGTGATTGTCCAACTGCTAATAACCACAATCATACTATTCATTTTAATTGGTTTTATTTATATCTGGTTATATGTAGCCAAAAAAGAAAAATTAATGAAGCATTTAATGCCTATCCAGCTAGTGAAAAGAAAGAGACAAGTTCAAGAGATCATTTGGAATCCATTGATAAGAGCAGCGGAATATGTTGCACCCACTGCTAAAAAATATAGGTTTATGTTTGATTTTGAAAAAGATGAAAAAACACTGGTGAAAGCTGGAAATCCACTAGGTTTAAAGGTTGAAAGCTTACACGGACTTCGTTTTGTTTTAGGCTTAACTACTTTGTTCATTGCCATCATCTATTCATTTTTAGGTCTGCCATTTGCGTTGCTATTATTAGTTATTTTACCTGTTTCCGGTTTTATGTTCCCGTCGATTTGGATTTTATATTGTGCAAAAGAAAGACAGGAAATTATTAGTATGATGATGCCTGATTTTCTCGATACGGTAAGCATTACTTTACAAGCGGGTGTATCACTAGATGCCGCGCTTAGACAAGTAACCAATCAGATGGACGGGCCTCTTATTGAAGAAATTCAGCGTTTTAATCGTGAGATAGACCTAGGTGTTCCAAGAAAACAAGCCTTTGAACATATCCTAGAAAGAAATTCGGCAAAAGAGTTAGAATTGCTCGTGAACTCCCTTGTGCAAGGTGTGGATTTGGGGGTACCAGTGTCAACGACATTCAGAGTTCAGGCTGAAGATTTGCGAGCGATGCGCGGATATCGTGCAAAGGAAAAAGCGGCAAAGGCTAGTCCACAGGTAACACTTGTAACGACTTTTCTCGTCGCACCGGCAGTATTTTTATTGATTATTGGTTTACTATTTTTGAACATGTTATATAATCCCCAAGCCTTTGGTTTGGATGTTTGGTTTTAAAACCAAGGTGAACGGATTTATATATATAAACAAAATCTTAAGGAGGAATTATGATGTTGACAAAATGTTATGTTTCCGTAAAGGCAAAATGGGATCGATATATTAAAAATGAAAGAGGAGCACAAGCACTAGAATGGATTGCCTTGGGAATGCTTGTATTAGCGATTATGGGGGCGATTGCCGCTACGATGGAAGGCGATACTTCCATGGGTCAAGCCGTGAAAAGTCAATTAGCGAAAATGATTAATAGTTTAGGTGGAGATTGATTCGTTCCTTTAGGTCCTGGGGGTTGTTACCATCCATCCGTAAAGGTGTGAAATGATTTTGAAAAACGTAAAAAAGTATATAAAAAACGAAAAGGGTTCACAGCTAATTGAATTCTTAGCTGTGTTCCCGATGGTTGTTATGGCCTTATTGTTTATTTGGCAGGTTGCTTTGGTCGCTTACACCGTCGTTGTAGCAGAGTCTGCTGCCCGAGATGGTGCAAGGGTTGCTTCAGTTGGTGGCGACTATAGTGCGGCTGTTGATCGTTCAGCTCATGGTTTAGAAGTAAGTAGCTCGCTGTCAGAAGGAACAACAAGTTACGGAAAAGAGGTAACCGTTACAGTGAATGCAACTGTTCCATCTATTAAAATACCATTGATCGGTCGATTTGAGCACGAGTTAAAGGCCAATGCCTCGATGCCAAAAGAGGAGGAGGAAGAAGACTAATGTGGAGTCGTTATATAAAAAACGAAAAAGGGAATACCCTTCTCGTTATTTTAGGATTATTAATCGGTGCGATCTTCATTAGTTTTATCTTTTTCGATTTTTTTACAACGTATGCAACAAAACGTGTTAGTCAAACGAGCGCAGATGCCGCTGCATTAGCCGCTGCAAATGAAATTAAAGAGGTCTATGATGATAAATTGAAAACCGAAATTGAATCCCGGATGGACCATCTAAGGGAAGCAGCGAATGAGTTCGTCGAAGAAAAAACAGGCGAAGTCCAAGAAAAAAAGGCCGAAGAAAAAAATAAAAAAGATAAAAAAGACAAAAAAGATAGCAAAAAGAAGAAAGAAGATAAAAAAGATGAACAACCACCAGAACTCACGGATACAGAACTAGATAAAGTTTGGAAAGAAGTATTAGATAAAATGGAAGTTCCCAAAGAGCTTAGATCGGCTGTTCGCTATGAATATGAAGAAGTCGACGCTAATGCCGCATTAAAATATTTTTTCAAGAATGTTTGGTATAAAGAGTGGTTTAGTAATGAGATTAAAGAAATTAATGACGTCGCATGTGAGGCCATAATCGATGCGGAACCGCAATGGCAAGAAGCAGCTCAGTATTATGCCACAAAGAATGGGGCTGATGAGGATATGGAACTGATCTTTAAAGGAGATGAGTTTAAAGTAATGGCAAAGGTCAAGCGAGCGGCATCCTTTATAACGGTGGGAGATGATGCCTTCAGTGAAGATGAACGCTCGGTATATGCTGAAGCAGAAGCCAGTATTAAAACGCCTAAAGATATTGATATCAAGTGTTGGTAAATCCTAACTGATCGTTCTTTGTCCACCAGACCTGATCCAGGAGGTTATATTTTTTGATGAAAAACAAGCATACTTCATTTGTTCCATACTTCCTTATTCTTATATGCGGTATATTCCTGAGTGCTTGTTCATCGAGCGAAAAAGAAGTGGCTCCGCAAGATCAAGGGGATTCGGTACAAGCAGAAGAAACAGAGCAAAAGGAAGACACTAATAAGGGCGAAAATGATTTACAAGCCTTCCTTACCTCTCCTTCCCCGCCCGTTGATACAAAATCTTTTCTTCAATATCCATCAGGTAAATTCTCAACAGTGAATTATGATGAAAATCAAGAAGCCATTGAGGAGGAATTATCAAAGTGGCCTGAATTGGCAAAGGAGGATGGAGAGGAAGAAGTAAAGAAATATTTTGGGAATGTTTTAGCTTTATTTGCAGAAGATTACCCACATCCGGATAAACTTGTTGCAGAATGGAAAGAAAATGACTTTGGGAATCCAGAATTAGAAGATCCACGTTTGCAATTTAAAGAAAATTATAATGTAGAAATTATTTTAGATGCTAGTGGAAGTATGGCCGCTGAAATTGATGGTACATCCATGATGCAACTAGCAAAAGAGTCGATAGAAAAATTTGCGGATTCACTTCCTGATGAAGCAAATGTTGCTTTAAGAGTATATGGCTATGAAGGAACAGGTTCTGACGCAGATAAGGAATTATCTTGCAGTAGTAATAAGCTATTTTATGAGATGGAACCCTATGATTCAAAAAAGTTTGGTGAAGCTTTGGGACAATTTGAACCGAGTGGTTGGACGCCCGTTGCAGAATCTCTATTGAAGGCGAAAGAAGACTTTGCCGAGTATGATGGTGAAAAGAATACCAATATTATTTACTTAGTCAGTGATGGTGTAGAGACATGTGATGGAGACCCAGTAGCGGCAGCTAAGCAATTATCCGAATCTAATATCACACCATTAATCAATGTGATTGGGTTTAATGTGGATAGTGAGGGGCAACAGCAATTAAAAAAAGTGGCAGAAGCTGCAGACGGAACCTATGCAACAGTAAGAAATATGGAGCAACTCCAAAGCGAATTTGATCGTTCACAAGAGATGGCAAGTAAGTGGCTAAATTGGAAAATTGGCGCCGAATCAGCCAATATTGATCAAATTTTGGAAAGAGAAAATTCGATCTTTGATTATAAATATGAGTGGGGAGATAAAAGTTCCCTTGAAATTCGGAATATTGATAAGGCACTTCTCTATTTATATAAAACTCATAAATTATCAAGCGAGCAATATCAACTGATGAAAAAGGAACGCCAAGCCCGCTATGATTTGGCTAATAAAACCGAGAATGATGTATACAAGGATCTTCTAAACATGGCAAAGGAAGACTATAAAAAAATGGAGAAAGAGATTAACGAAAAGTATAAAAGTGCGAATTAATTGTTGACTTTAATTCGTTAAGTCTCTTTATCAAGGAGGATTTCAGCATGGGAAAAAATAGGCTCGGTCAATGGGTTAGCCAAATCATTCCATACATCATGCTGCTCATCATTTTGTTATTTCCATTTTCAGCGAAGGCCTCTACAACAGTTGGGGAGATAGAATATGATGATAATAGCTTGACTCCAACTGAACAGCAGGCTGGAAGTAGTGGCGGCGGAATCAATTTAAATCCACTTGATTGGGATTGGGGTAGTATCGGAGGCGCTATTGGTGATTTTGTGGATGGTGTGATTGACGGTGCCATTGATCTTTGGGATGGATTTTTAGATTTTTTAGGTGAAGTAGGACAGATGTTCGTCGATCTGTGGGACTCTTTACCAGATTGGGCAAAAGATTTAATCATTACGATTGGGATCATCGTTGCCGTTGTAGCGGGTATTGTTTTACTTGTTGTAGGTGGAATCATATCTGTCGCAGTTGCCGTTGTGGCAGCCGTTGTGGCGATTATCGCTGGAATTGTCTATTTTGCCATGTATGGAGGGACAGATGCCTTTAATCCGATACACGCGGCGATCTGGATTGTAGGCGGTGCGTTAGCAGGAGGACTGGTTGCATTTGCCGTCGAAGCGGGTGCGATTGGACTCTTACTCCAAGGTTTAAGAACGGGACTTGGCTATGCAGGACTCGGCTTACGGACTGCCTTTCAGTTTATCTGGACGAGAGGATTAGTTCCAGCTTTTCAAGCCATCCGTGCAGGAATTCAGTTTGCTTGGGCGCGTGGAATTGTTCCAGCTTTTCAGGCGATTCGTACTGGTATCCAAGCCGCCTGGACTCGAGGGATTGTCCCGGCATTCCAAGCGATTCGCACCGCTATTCAAACAACATGGGCAACACGAATTTTGCCATTCTTACAAAGTATTAAAACAGCCTTTGGTAGTTTTCTTGCTGCGAATGGGGGCTGGGCTGGTTTACTAAAGATTGGCTTTGTTAGTTCAGGTGTTTCGATAGGTTTTGACCTCCTTACAGGTGAAACAGATATTAAAAAAGTGTTTGTAAATGCTACAATTGCGTTTTTTGGTGGAATCTTTGGAGCTGGCGTTTGGACGAAAATTCGTAGTTTATCAGGTTTCTTTAAGCGTTTTGGCTTGGTTATTTATAGCGGGACAATCGGATCGGGTTTGGAAGTTGTTCGTCAATGGATTATCGGGGATGGAATAAATTGGGCAGAGGTCGGTATTGGGGCGCTAGTATTTGGGACTCTTATTCCAGCAAAATATTGGATGGCTGGTTTGAGTCAGGCATTTCAGAAAACCTCCATACCTGACTTTATGGAAAAGTTTGCTACTAAATTCATTACCAATTTTTATAAAGACATTATCTATTGGAATGATCCCAAGACTCATCCAGATAATGGCTTGAGAAATTATTTAAATTCCTGGACAGATTTTATTAATAATGTGAAATTTGAATTTACATCAGGCTATAAAAATTGGATGTGGAAATTATTTAAGATACACATACCTTAAACCTTGAAAAAGGGAGTGTTGATAAATTGAGCGATAAAACATGGGGAGTTAGCTCATTCATTGTGACCGCCATGATCGTTGTTGGTGGGTTATCATATGTATATTTTAGCGGAAAAGGCCAATTAACATTTATTACCGAACATGCATGGGTTAAATATTTGTTAGCCTTCCTCCTTATAGTGGGAATAATATTTATTGTCTATTCAGAAGTGAGAAAAAGAGTAGAGGTGGAAAGTATCAAAACGCTTTTTGTGACGATTTTTATTATCGGGATTGCCTTTGCTTTCTTTGCCCTTACTCGCCTGTAAGTGTGAACGACAACTGTATAAAAGATTGTTTGATAGACCGATCATCTTAATGAGGATTCGGTCTTTTTTCAAAATAGAGGAGACTGGAATGGAGAGAATAGTGATGGGAATTAAGGTAAGACCCCCGGAAATCATGAGTCCTGTAAGCGGGAAAGACCAAATTATGGCGGCTCCCTTTGTTGGCATGTGGGAAGTAGCGTATATCAGTCCAAATATAGAAATGGGTAAGGGGATTTACAAAATATTAGCCATTTATAGTGGTCGTTCGGATAAAATCGCCGCAGATCATTTTTATAAGTTTCATATTTTTGATTCTGAAAGAAAAATAGTCAGAAGTGAGGAAATTGCGGCATATTGTATGAAGGTTTATTTAACCTTTTATACCATAATGATTAGTCAAGATGATATCGATCACACTCTGAAAGCAGGTGGGGCCTCCCTTAGCAGTGTTCGAGAAAGTTTGGATAGGATTAGAATAGCGATGGTTAAAGGTTATGAGCAAGAATTTGGAAAACAACATAAACTTTTTCAGGATATGAATGACATCTTGGCTTATATGGACCAACAAAAAAGTTTGGAAGAAAAAATGTACGAATATGCGCTTAAAATTCAAACCGTTAAATCGGAAGTCGAAGAAGTTGGGAAGGTTCCGGAAAAAATGTTTTCCCAATTATTGGAGGCAACAAACAAATTTAAAACATATGCAAGGCAACGGGGAGTACTATTAATGCAACACCAAAATAAACTAAGGATTGTCCGATCTTTATTAAAGGACACGATGATGGTGAAGTATTTGAATGATGATGAAAGGGAATGGACAACGGGGATCATAAAGCAAATAAGCACTGAAATTGAGTATCAACAAATTGTTTTTCATACTCATGGTCAAACGCTCATTACTCCTAAGGGGTACATTCGGAAACTCCAACAAATTCCTGAAGACTTTATTCGTTTACAAGCAGATGAATTTGTCAGGGGAAAGTGGATTGTCAATAAGAAAAAGCATCGCTTTACTTTATTTAAAAAAGATAGAAAAGTAGATTAAGGTATGACTGCTGAAAAGTATTGAAATAGAAAGGAGAGATGACATGGCACATGGAAAAATAGAGCAAGATGTCAAAATGGCCGCTCTGATCGCCATTATCATGTCCATACTTACGATAATTTCTGTTATTATATCGAAAATCTGGGGGCTTCTATCCATATCTTGGTGGTCGTTAATGGATGTGATCTTGCTTCTAGGATTAGCCTACGGTATTTATAAAAAAAGCCGCATATGTGCCGTATTATTGTTTATTTTGTTTGTTTTAAATCAAATCATATTATTTATAGACATGGGAACAGTTATTACGCTTCCGATTGCGATTGTTTTTGGCTATTTATTATTAAAGGGTGTGCAAGCAACTTTTATTTACCACAAAAAGAAAGGCCCAAACAATACCGAGAAAAAGGTGGTTGAAGGGAGATGGTATAAAAGATTTGATTTACTTTCCTTTTGGCTATCTATAGTAGTGTGGTCCCTGCTTTCTATTCTAGTCGTAATTAGTTTACTGATTATCAATACCTCCATCATCCCCACGTCGTTTGGAACTGTACTACTTTTTATTTTTCTTGCGCTTGTTTTATTTGGCAATCTTTTGTTTTCTTTAGCTGGTATTGGCTTAGGGATTACAAGTTTAGTAAAATATAAAGACAGAAAATTATTTGCGATTCTTGGTATCGTATTGAACTTACTATTTGTGGGTCCGTATTTTTTCTCTATTCCATTTTTTGTGTGAAATGATCGGATTGTGAATGGTAAGTTTGATTTTTCAATTTCACCGCTCATTTATGATTAAAAATATGGTAATCTAAGATTATAAATTGGGAATAGGTGGGGGACAGATGAGAATATTATGGGATCTTGATGGAACAATTTTTAATACATACCCGGCGATCCTAGAGAGTTTTTGTACGGTACACAAAGAATTTCATGGGAAGCAAGTGGATGAGGTGGAGGCACTTCGCTGGCTCAAACGTACTTCAAAAGAAGCTTTTGCCCATTTTGGTATTCCGGAACAATATCGCGATCGTTTTAAGGAATTGGATCACGCCCGTGCAGAGACAGGAAGCGAGCCTTTCCCTGGTGTTGAGAAAGTACTCGCAGCAGCAGAGGTGAATGTGATTGTGACACATCGAACGCGCGAGTCTACAAAGGAATTACTTGAGAAATGGGGTCTTGCAAAGTACTTTGCTGAGATTGTGAGTCCAGATGATGATGGATTCCCTCGTAAACCTGAGGTCGATGCTTATCAATACATACATGACAAATATCAATTAGATTGGGCGATTGGAGATCGCGCCCTTGATTTAATTCCCGCGAAGCAGGTAGGCTTGAGAACTTGCGCTTTTCAAAATCCTGATCTTGAAGCAGATCTTAATATTGAAGAATATACGGATTCCGTTGTGGATCTTTTAAGGGGGCCATTGACATGAAAAAACGCGCTTTACTGAACGTGGATTACACGTATGATTTTGTTGCAGCAGATGGGAAACTTACTTGTGGGAAACCGGGACAAGACATTGAAGCGGCAATTGTCGCGGTGACGGAAAATTTTTTCGAAGCAGATGATTATATCGTCTTAGCGATTGATAAACATGTGCAAGGAGACGCGTATCATCCTGAAGCCAAGCTTTTCCCAGAACATAATGTGGTCGGAACGGCGGGAAGGGAACTTTATGGCTCTTTGCGAGATTGGTATGAGCGGAATAAACAAGCTGCAAATGTTTACTATATGGATAAAACAAGATATAGTGCTTTTGCAGGTACAGATTTAGAAATAAAGTTACGGGAACGTGGAGTAGAAGAAGTACATATTGTCGGAGTGTGCACAGATATTTGTGTTTTGCACACTGCGATCGATGCTTATAATAAAGGGTTCGAGATTGTCCTATATTCTGATGCTGTGGCAAGTTTTAATGAAGCGGGACATGAGTGGGCTTTGACCCATTTTACGAATACACTTGGGGCCAAAGTAACTACAACCCTAAATAAAGGGAGATAATGAAGATGAATAATCATTACCAAGATGATAGTTTAACATTACATACTGATTTATATCAAATTAACATGGCAGAAGCGTATTTTCGGGATGGCATTCATAATCGAAAAGCGGTATTTGATCTCTATTTTCGCAAATTGCCGTTTTCGAATGGATACGCGATTTTTGCCGGTTTGGAGAAGATTGTTCAATATATTGAAAATTTCAGATTTAGTGAAACAGATATTGCCTATTTACGCGATGAATTAAACTATGAGGAAGATTTTATCCAGTTTTTACAAGAGCTAAGGTTCACAGGTACAATCCGTTCCATGAAGGAAGGGGAAGTGGTCTTTCATAATGAACCGATTTTACAAGTAGAAGCACCGTTTGTGGAAGCACAATTGGTGGAGACAGCCCTACTTAACATTGTGAATTACCAAACATTGATTGCTACGAAAGCCTCAAGAATTCGTCAAGTTGTCAATGATGAATTGGCTTTGGAATTTGGAACAAGAAGGGCGCAGGAGACGGAGGCGGCGATATGGGGAACGAGAGCGGCGTACATTGGCGGATTTAATGGCACAAGTAATGTGAGAGCAGGAAAAATCTTTGGGTTGCCTGTTGCGGGCACTCATGCTCACGCGATGGTGCAAGCCTATCAGGATGATTATACCGCGTTTAAAAAATATGCAGAGGCCCATCAAGATTGCGTTTTTCTTGTTGATACGTATGATACTTTACGCTCAGGTGTACCAGCGGCGATTAAAGTAGCAAAAGAATTCGGTGACAAAATTAATTTCAATGGCATTCGCCTGGATAGTGGCGATATGGCCTTCCTATCAAAAGAAGCTAGAAAAATGTTAGATGAGGCAGGCTTTAAAGATGCGAAAATCTTTGCTTCCAGTGACCTTGATGAATATACAATTTTGCATTTGAAAGCACAAGGAGCCAAGATTGACTCTTGGGGAGTAGGGACAAAGCTGATTACAGCGTATGACCAGCCTGCGCTAGGTGCTGTTTATAAATTAGTTTCTTTTGAAAATGAACAGGGAGAAATGGAAGATACGATAAAAATTTCTAGTAATGCAGAAAAGGTTTCAACACCGGGTAGAAAAAAGGTTTATCGGATTGTAAATCGGTTAAACCATAAATCTGAGGGAGATTATATTACACTTTGGGATGAAAAACCCGCAGAGGAAGAGCGGTTGAAAATGTTTCATCCGACCCATACCTATATCAGCAAGTTTGTAACTGATTTTGATGCGATTGATTTACATCATGTTATTTTTGAAAATGGAAAACGTATATATGAGTTGCCGGAATTGACGGAGATACAAGCTTATGCGAAACAGGCCCTGCAGTTATTATGGGATGAATATAAAAGATCTTTAAATCCTGAGGAATACCCTGTTGATCTCAGCCAAAAATGTTGGGATAACAAAATGGAGAATATACAAAAAGTAAAAGAAGAAGTAAATCGGATTAAGCATTCTGAAAAATAATCAGTAAGGAGGTTATTTCATGGACCCACTTCAGCAAAAAATCATTGAAGACTTAAAGGTGAGCCCTGAAATTGACGCCAATGAAGAAATTCGCAAAAGCATTGATTTTATGAAAGCTTATATGAATCAATATGGCTTCTTTAATGGTTTTGTATTAGGCATTTCTGGCGGCCAAGATTCTACGCTTGTTGGAAAACTGGCGCAAATGGCTGTAGATGAATTAAACCAAGAGCGAGGGGATAATAAATATCAATTTATTGCCCTGAAATTACCCTATGGGACGCAAGCGGATATGCAGGACGTGGAAGATGCATTAGATTTTATTCAACCAAGTCAGGTTTATGAAGTGAATATTCAATCCGCCGTTGATGCAAGTGTAAAATCGATTCAGGAAGCAGGGATTTCTATAAGCGATTTTACAAAAGGAAATGAAAAGGCGCGGGAGCGGATGAAAGCACAATATAGTGTAGCAGCTCATTTTAATGCCGTTGTGTTGGGAACCGATCATGCCGCCGAAGCGTTGACAGGTTTTTACACGAAATATGGAGATGGCGGCTCAGATTTGGTGCCGATCTATCGGTTGAATAAGCGCCAAGGACGTAAAATGTTGCAAGAACTCGGATGCCCAGAGCACTTATATCTGAAAATCCCTACGGCGGATCTTGAAGATGATCGCCCTTTGCTTCCTGATGAAGTTGCATTAGGTGTTTCCTATGAAGAAATTGATGATTACCTCGAAGGGAAGAAAGTATCAGAAACGGCCAAGAATACAATCGAAGCACTCTATCGCAAATCAGCTCATAAACGGCATCTGCCAATTAACATATTTGACGACTTTTGGAAATAAACATGAATAGAAATGAATAGCTGGACAGGTAAAAAGTGGTGGAAAATTCGAAACCTTTTACCTGTCTTTTTTGTTATAATGAAAAGAAAAGCGGAAACGCCTGTTTAGCGACGTACAAATTTAAAGACTTCTGACGAGATAAAGGAAACACGGCGAAGAATGAGCCGATGTTGACTTATCGTAGGAAGAAGGCGTAAATTTGCTAGTCGCTAGGCGTTGTAGCTGGACAAATGAAAAGAAAAGCGCAGGCGACTGACCAGCTGCGTACAAACTTTCTAGGAGCCTGACGAGATAAAGGAAACACAGTGAGCCAAAAGGCGAAATGATGTTGACTTATCGTAGGAGGGCACCGAAAGTTTGCTAGCAGCTAGGAGCCGGAGCTAGCCAAAGAAAAGCGGAAACGCCTGTTTAGCGACGTACAAATTTAGACGATAAGGATGAACGGCTAAAGGCGCGCCGTCCTGGCGGCAGACTCAAATCGCGACGTCCTGTCGCTTCGTCTGCACTAGTACATCCTTGTACGTCGCAACGCCGTTCTAACCAAGATCCTGTTGGCCTGATATAAAAAAAGAGAGATGGTGTGCTGCTGATGAATCGAGAGATGATGCAAAAACAAGTCCAGAAAATCATTGGAAATATTGAGGAAGTTATGATAGGGAAAACGAATATTACCCGCCTAAGTCTTGTGGCTTTATTAGCAGAGGGGCATGTTTTACTAGAGGATGTACCTGGGGTTGGAAAGACCATGATGGTTCGTGCTTTGGCCAAATCGGTCAACGCTACGTTTAAGCGTATCCAATTTACCCCCGATTTATTGCCTTCAGATGTTCTAGGAGTATCCGTCTATAATCAAAAAGATATGGAATTTATCTTCAGACCCGGCCCGATTATGGGCAATATTATTCTGGCTGATGAAATTAATCGTACCTCCCCGAAAACACAATCTGCTCTTTTAGAAGGAATGGAGGAAAAGAGTGTCACTGTGGATGGAACGACCTTGCAATTGAATAGTCCTTTTTTTGTTATGGCTACGCAAAATCCAATTGAATATGAGGGAACCTACCCACTTCCGGAAGCGCAACTTGACCGTTTTTTATTAAAAATGAGGATGGGTTATCCAGATCATTCAGAAGAGGTTGAAGTATTGACCAGATCACAAAATCATACCCCAATTGAAACGTTAGAGCCTGTTGTTTCCCTTGAAACTTTAATCGAAATGCAAAAATGTGTGAAAGAAGTCTATGTAGAAGAAGGCTTAAAATATTATATTGTAGAATTAGCTAGACAGACGAGGGAACATGAGGATGTATATTTAGGGGCTAGTCCGCGTGCCTCTATTGCGTTAATGAAAGCTGCCCAAGCTTATGCCTTCATTGCAGGTAGAGATTACGTGATCCCCGATGATATCCAATACCTTACACCCTATGTTTTTTCCCATCGTGTGATCTTAAAAGCAGAAGCTAAATATCAAGGAGCCCGTTCAGAAGACGTATTAGACCAAATTATTCAAAATACCGATGTTCCTATAAAAAGGACTGTAGGACAATGATAAAAGCTCAATTGAAACGTCTTCATCGATTTGAGTCCTTGTTCAGGTTTGTGTTATTGCTTTTCTTATTAGGAATCTCTTATGTGTATGCGATGTTTCAAGGTGGATTTGTCAGTTGGTTTATCTTCTATAGTTTTCTACCGTTTGCCTTATACTCATTTCTTTTATTATTTTATCCTTTGCAAGGATTTAAAGTTGAAAGAATGATGCCTAAACGCCATTTAAAAGCGGGGGATAGGATCACAATTGAACTCACGCTTAAAAGAAAAATCCCCTTTCCTATTCTGTTTTTAGTGGTGGAGGATATTCTACCTGCTGACATTCACTCAGAGCAACATAAGCAATTGATTTTCCCTGGTTTTAAAAGAAAGATGACACTACAGTATCCTTGTAAGGTCTCCAGAGGAGAGCATGTTTGGGAGGGAATTCGCCTGACTACAGGAGATGTTCTCGGCATTTTAAAAAAGGAAAGATGGTTTGACTATCAGCAAATCGTCATTGTGTATCCTCAATACGAAGAATTAATCTATAAACCATTAGAAAGCCGCTTTGAACATGGGAGTGCTGTGAACCCCATGCAATTTCAAAAGGATACTTCCCTTGTTTCAGGTGTGAGGCAATATCAACCAGGTGACAGAGTCTCTTGGGTTGACTGGAAAGCGACGGCACGTACAAATACAATGATGTCGAAAGAATTCGAGGTAAGACAAACAAACGACCTTATGATCGTATTAGATCGAGTGAATTCTCCGCATTTTGAGGCTATGGTTCAATTTGCAGCATCACTTGTAAAAACAATGATTCAACATGGTGGGAAGCTTGGCTTTTTCTCTGTTGGCGAAAAAGTGACATATATCCCCATTCGTGGAGAGAGTGTGCAAGAAAATGAAGTCTTCCAACATCTTGCTAGAGTCCTTCCAAATGGCACAACACCGTTCGTTCATGTAATGAAAAAGGAACTAGCATCTTATCATCAAACAGCAAATATTGCTGTGATTACTTCGTCGATCGATAAACAGTTAATAGATGGATTAAGCGCAGGGGTAAGAAGCAATGGCGGGTTCATGATCTATAACATTAAAAAACGGGGCACTCCCGTCAATAAGGATGAGGCCAAGTATAGTTCTCTTGCAAAGCAAAGAGGGATTGTCGTAAAGACCCTCTATGAAGGTCAGTTTCGGACAGCCTTTCTGGAGGTGTTGCAAGCATGACGCTTAAGCAAAGAAGCAATCTTTTTCTCCTCTATGGCTTAGGGTTCTTCTTATTATGGGAATGGCTACGGCCGCTTGAACAAATTACAAATACAGGGCATGTCAATTATTTTGTTTATTTTCTTCTGATCGCCCTTTCTCTTTATTTTATCCGAATTCGTCCATGGATCGGTTTCCTATTGAAAATTCTCTTAATTTATCTTTTTCTATTTCTCGTTTTTGGAAAAGGGAACAGTGGATTAGGTGGATGGAGCTATCTTCTTCTTCAAGATAGTGTAGATAACATCAAATTGCTGTTAACTGGACAATTTGAAGCTTTATCGGATTCATTTCGCACAGCACTTCTCTATATTCTAATTTGGATTGTCGCCTATCTGTTCCAGTACTGGTTAGAAGTAAAAAGGACCATTTTTGTCTTCTTGATGATGACGATTTTCTATATAAGTGTTCTGGATACCTTTACGAAGTATGATGCAAAGTGGGCCATTATTCGAATTATTTCCATCGGTTTCGTTTTACTGGGACTATTATTTTTCCAGAGGTTGGTAGAAAAAGAAAATATGAAGATTCCAGCCAAAGCAAAATTGCAATGGACCGTTCCACTCGTCATGATGATTGGTATTAGTGTGTGTGTCGGATATATTTCACCCAAAGCAGGTCCGATTTGGCCTGATCCCGTTCCCTTTATCCAATCACAGGCAGATAATGTTTTGCCAAGAAATAATCAACCATCACGCATTGGATATGGAGAAGATGATTCAAACTTAGGAGGCCCTTTTCTTCCGGATGATCGAGTTGTGTTTATCGCGCAAGCTCCATCGCGACAGTATTGGCGAGTTGAAACGAAGGATATGTACACAGGGAAGGGATGGAGGGCATCGAAAGGCCAGAGTCCCCAAGGAAATATTCAATCAGGTGAGCATATCCTGATGGACTCAATCATGGCAAATGATGATAAAGAAATACAACAGGCTCATATCACGATGAAAATACTTTATCCACATATTGTTATTCCATATGGATTTCAGACAGTCATTGGAAATGAAGAAGGTTCTTTTACGTATGATGTTGATCTAAACAAGTTACGATCATATAATGAGCAAAATAAAGCAATCAATCTTGATCAATACACAGTCGAATATCAAGAAACGGATTTTAGTGTGAAGGAGATGCGGGCAACCACGCAACATTCTGTTGATACACAAATGGAGCCCTATTTACAATTACCTGACTCACTGCCGGAGCGTGTGAAAGAACTGGCCCATGAAATTACGAAGGATCATGATAATTGGTTTGATAAAGCGAAGGCGATCGAGCAATATTTTAAAAATGGTGAGTTTATTTACACTCAACAAGATGTTGCGGTCCCAGAAAAGAATCAAGATTATGTGGATCAATTTCTCTTTGATACAAAGAAGGGCTATTGTGATAACTTTTCAACTTCGATGGTGACATTATTACGATCAGAAGGTATTCCTGCACGTTGGGCAAAAGGATATGCACCTGGACAGTACTTGGGGCAGGGTGGAAAATATGTAATCACAAATAATGATGCTCACTCTTGGGTAGAGGTCTTTTTCCCAACACAAGGATGGGTTCCATTTGAACCAACGATTGGTTTTCAAAACACTGTCGGGTTTTCCTATGATGAAAACAACGACACATCCATCCCAGCCTCTTCAAAGGACCACTCTTCCGAGCCTGAAAAACAACAAAAGGAAGAGCCTAAAGAAGAAAAGAAAGAAGAAACAAAAGAAAATGAGCAGGTAAATCCCACCCCTGCAAAGAAAGAAACGATTCATTTAAAAGTTTACCTGAAGTATTTTATCTCTATATTGGTCAGTTTCATCTTTATAGGAATTTTATTATATGGGACGAGAAAAAAGTGGATTCCTTATTATTTGTTGAGCAAATATAAAGAGGTCTCTGATCATGATCGATTGATTGAGGCTTATGGAAAACTCCTCAAGCAGTTAGCGAGAGTTGGATTAAAACGTGAAAAAGGACAAACACTACGAGATTTTGCCTCACAAGTAGATGCATATTATGAAACGGAAGATATGGGGAGATTAACAGAGAACTATGAAAGGTTCATTTATCAATCCCCTGCTAACAAGCGAATTGATCTGAAAGCGACCATGGAATTATGGGAAAATTTAATAAAAAAAGCAACAGGTTGACCATGAGGCGTTGGCAAGTATAAAATGAGATAAATCAGTACATCTACTAGTCGAAACTTTTGCTTTGTGTAGTGTCTATAAACACAATGCTCCTTCGAAAATTCGAGGGAGCATTTCAATCGTCTTGTAAAAGGATAACAGGGAATACTATGATCATCATAATGAAGGCTCTTCATTTTCCATTGAAAGTTGCATGGTCTTTATATGAAAAGATAGGGAACTCCTTCGTCGCTAGTAGCAAAGCTCGAAAAACAGATTAAATTGTATTATAAAGAAAGAATTGGAGGGATTTGGCATGACAGGAAAATCTGAATTACATAATCAGGAAATGATCGTCGTTCTTGATTTTGGCAGTCAATACAATCAATTAATCACAAGACGAATCCGGGAATTTGGGGTTTATAGTGAATTGCATCCCCATACGATTACAGCGGAGGAAATCTCAGCAATGAATCCGAAGGGGATTATCTTGTCGGGTGGACCGAATAGTGTTTATGATGAAAATGCCTTTGGATGCGATGAGCGGTTATTTGAACTAGGTATCCCAGTTCTGGGCATCTGTTATGGAATGCAGTTAATGACTGTTCAATTTGGCGGTTCCGTGGAAAGAGCAAAAGGAAGAGAGTATGGAAAAGCCACTCTAGAAATAAAAGAAGAAACGCCATTATTTAAAGGTCTACCAAAAGAACAGAGTGTTTGGATGAGTCACGGAGATTTAGTGAAAGATGTGCCTGATGGTTTTTCAATTGTTGGGACAAACCCATCTTGCCCGATTGCGGCGATCAGTCGAGAAGACAAGCAATTTTACGGGGTGCAATTCCATCCAGAAGTTCGTCATTCGGTATACGGTAATGAGCTTCTAAAGAACTTCGTATTTGAAATTTGCCACTGTAAAGGCGACTGGTCGATGGAAAACTTCATTGAGGTGGAAATGGAGAAAATTCGCGAGGTCGTTGGCGATAAAAAAGTGCTTTGTGCGCTAAGTGGCGGGGTAGATTCCTCTGTTGTCGCCGTTTTAATTCATAAAGCGATTGGGGACCAATTAACGTGCATCTTTGTCGATCATGGACTTTTACGCAAAGGGGAAGCGGAAAGTGTCATGAAAACATTCAGTGATGGTTTTCATATGAATGTCATCAAGGTAGATGCGAAAGATCGTTTCCTCGGCAAGTTAGAAGGTGTGACTGACCCTGAGAAGAAGCGGAAAATCATTGGCAATGAATTTATTTATGTATTCGATGATGAAGCAACAAAACTTGAAGGCATTGAATATCTAGCGCAAGGAACACTTTATACAGATATCATCGAAAGTGGTACAGCTACAGCGCAAACCATTAAATCCCACCATAATGTAGGTGGATTACCGGAAGATATGCAATTTAAGTTAATCGAACCACTGAATACTTTATTTAAAGATGAAGTAAGAAAACTAGGAACTGAATTGGGAATCCCAGACGAAATTGTCTGGAGACAACCATTCCCAGGACCTGGACTCGGCATACGCGTTTTAGGAGAAGTAACAGATGAAAAACTAGAAATTGTCCGAGAATCTGACTATATTTTACGTGAAGAGATACGTAAAGCTGGTTTGGATCGAGACATTTGGCAATACTTTACGGTCCTTCCTGGAATTCGAAGCGTCGGAGTTATGGGTGACGGTAGAACGTATGATTATACAATCGGTATACGTGCAGTCACTTCTATTGATGGAATGACATCAGATTGGGCAAGAATCCCTTGGGACATTTTAGAAGTGATCTCTACTCGAATTGAGAATGAAGTAGAGCATGTAAACCGGGTCGTCTATGATGTTACGAGTAAGCCGCCTGCGACGATTGAGTGGGAGTAGGAACGCACGTTCTTACTTTGCGGATAAACACCGCAGATATTGACGTTAAGCTATCCGCTAGAAAAACGGTACAATTAAATACGTTTTAGCGCGCAACTATAAAAAGCGTCTCTTTTACTTTTAATCGAGTGAAAGGGGCGCTTTTTTTCGTTATGAAAATAGTCGAAGCTATCAAAGAATTTGAGTTCGAGCAGCAAGTAAACGGATTATCGAAAAAGTACATAGCGTTATGTCAGCACCGTTTGAATAGTTGGAAAACGTATATGATTGACGAGTTATTCATCGACGAGATAGACAACGTAACAGAACGCCATATCAAGCTATTCATTCGTCACCGGCAGAACTTAGGGCGCGAGAAGAATATTACGATTAATAATCGGCTGGCCACGCTGAAAGTATTCTTTAAGTTTTTAATCGATATGGACGTTATCAAAAAAGAAAACAATCCGATGGCTGATATTAAGAATCTGAAAGAGGGTCGGACGGTCATAACGACATTTACGGACGATGAAGTAAAGCGAGTAATCGACTCTACCGGCTCGCAGACATACAGCAATATACGCGATAAAACGATACTTATATTTTTATTCGAGACGGGCGTCAGAGTCAGCGAGCTAGTCGGGATAAGGAATAGCGACGTATTTATTGACCGTATTTTTATCCGAGGTAAAGGGAGCCATGAGCGCTACGTCTATATTTCGAAGAAGATGCGGCGGCAGATGAAACGTTACGAAAGAGCGAAGAAACTACGTTTTGAGCATATACCGTCAAGCATGATCGATGATTATTACTTTCTTAATCAAGAGGCGGACGGAATGAGCCGGTCTAATGTAAACAAGATACTAAGACGGGCGGGCACTAAGGCGAAGGTACGCGAGGAAATAAGATGCAGCCCGCACGATTGCCGGCACTACTTCGCGCAGAAACAGATTAAGCAAGGTATCGACGTTTATTCACTGTCGCGCTTACTCGGACATAGCAGCATTGATATAACAACGCAGTACCTAAGAGGCCTGCAGATGGACGATATTATCAATATTGGACGCAGGACAAGCCCTCTTAGAGATATACCGATCAAATTAGTATAAAAATAAAAAAGCGCCCATTCCCTTGCGGAAACAGACGACTACTCAAAGTCTATTCTATCGAAAATCTCGATATTACGCAAGTGTATTTATCATACGATTTAATTAGAACGTATATTCGTATGAATAGGGCGCCCATTAAAGGAGCCTATCGAAAATGTTACTAGCAAATGAAGCAACTTATCGCAGCCTATCTACGTTTAAATCAGTCGATGAATTGAACGAAGCAATTAAAGCGCATAGGCAGGCGCACAAGTTATCCGATACAGAGCGCGCTGTCCTGGACGTAATTAGCCGCTATGCCTGCAAGTTTCCTGGCGTATGCTATTTATCGAAAAATAATATCGGTGAAGCAGTCGGCAAAGTACGCCGTACTGTTATTCGGGCGTGCAATCGTTTAGAGGCGCTCGGCATCATCAAGCAATACGAAACTAAGCGCGACGGTGGGGATCGTAGGCAATCGACGAATGTTATCGTCGTGCAAGCTGCGAAGCCTGTCATAAATTATGACGAGGTTGTCCGAAATTCGGACGAGCAAACCGATCATGCGGAATCCGCACAAACAAACGAAGTCACACCGGACATGTCACGCCATAAAACTCCGTCTAATAAGCTAAATAATATTAATTATATTAATACGTATTATAAACCGTTCTATGCTCGATTTAAGGCGTTCATTCACTCGACTATTGGCGAAGGCAGTCAATCGCTAATTAGTCGCTTATATGGCGTCTATTTAAGCCACAGTAAGCCGTTATTGGCCGGCAATGCCTTCGATAAGGGATCAGTGGAGCATATCGGATTTCAAGCGCTTAAAGCGGCGGTCATGGCTACGAAAAACAAGCGTATAAAGAACCTTGCGGGCTATTTTAACGGCGTATTAGATCGAATGCTGGACAAGCTATACTTCGGCGAAATGGGCGAGCTGGGCGGATTATAAAGGAGGGATTGGCGTGATAATATTTCGAATAATTCGATGCGGCCGAAAGCGTGGAGGATTATCGAAGTAGTAGTAAGCTGCCGAGAGTCGTTCTCGCTGGCTCCGTTCGATGTCCGCTTGGCGTTCGGCTTGCTCCTTTGCTTGCTCCGATTCTTTCAACGCCTTCTTTAGTTCGCGCAATTCTCGGACGGTCATGTCCTCCGGCTTCTTAGTTTCGCCTTTCTCCGTGACGTGCTCGGCTTCGCGCTGCTCGGGCGGAAGAGTTGCGATTTCGTAAAGGTTACGCATGCTTAGTCGGTGCCACGTGTCACCGGCCTCTCCAAATTCCTCGAAAACCTTTATAAATCGCTTTGCAGTAGTTATGTCGAAATCTACACCTCGAAGGAAATCACGCCACTCTCCTTTTTGTTTCCGCATAGAATCCTCGAATATAACATCCCTAACGTGCTTTAACCGTCTACCTATTTCGAATATTGCCTCGCCTGCCACGCGCTGATATGCGTTTATTTCTGCGGTGATTACGTTGATGTCGGATGATAATTCGAGTGTATCACCGCCTTTTATTTCGTTTGTCACGATGCGCCGCCTTCCGAATGTTGCAACGGCTGTAAAGTCGCTGAATTTGACGCTATATAAGAAGGAATGCGTTACTGCTTTAGCGAGATACAGCGACATAATGCAACGGATATGATTTCGATATAGTTCGATTATCAGCCTTTGCGCTCACCGCGGAAGGCCTCCGAAAACTCACGGGGTCTGCTTAATATCGGAAATCAGCGCCTATATGTCCGCTATAATGAAGGAATGCTTTAGCAGGCTAACGTATTATTGCCGATTAGTTCCGATTTATCAACGTTTTGCCAGCCTAATGACGCTGCCGCGCGACCCTTACAACGCTTTAATCGCAACTATCGGAAAATCAGCGCACTATATGAAGGAAAGGGACGAGAGGGGTTGCGATTAGTTTCGATATATAAGCCGATTAGCGTTTCCGCGCGACCCTCCGAACGCTTTCCGAATAGTAAGTTTATTCATTATCACGGGAAATAATGCGGATTCACAAGCGCAGGCATACCGGACAAAGCGCGACAGATCAACGATGTATAAAAGAATGAATAAACGAATAAAAGCGAAGTTTGTGAAATCGCGTAAGATCAACGTTTGTGGAACGTAACTGCTACCCATAATAAATAATTATGTAAACAAGGAATGAATACGATATAAATTTAAATGTATAAAGTGAATTGTCTGAATTGTATGCCCCCGGGGTAATATTCTGACAACTTATTCGTCAGGCGGGTCTTAATTGCGGACAAAAATTTTTCACTTCGGGGGTTAAGTCGGAGCGATCACGCACAGCTTCGTTTCTATATGTAAAATATCGGGGGTATGCCCGCCTTTTTCAATAACGGAATGCCTGGCGCCTGTATTCGGTAGCAAACGTCATATAACACGGAAAAAGGGGCGTATGCCCCTTGTTTTATTCCTTCGTTAAATCTTCGTCGACTATCGTTAGTATATCGTTGAAATCCGTTATCTCGAGCGCATCCATCACGGCCAGCAAGTGCGTCAGTTGTATCCGATCATACTTATTATTAACGAGCTGGCTTACGGTAGCTGGTCGAAGGTTAGCAAGTTCCGCGAACTCTTTTTGCTGCCATCCCTTCCGTTTAATATGTTCGTCGAGCTTCAATACAATTCTACGCTCATTTATCGTCATGCTATCGTCTCCTAATCGTCGTGAGTTAGTCCTCTTATTCTACCACGGAAAATAATTTCGCAAAAGTGTAATTTAAGTGTTGACTTGCGTTTCTTATTACGGTAATATGTAATTAACGCATTACAGTAATACGTAAGGAGGTCATCGAAAATGGAAATATACGCAGTAGTATTCGCGGTCATTGGATCATTCACGCTCGGACTATTCGCAGGTTTTGCTAACTCTAAGGAGGTCGAAAAATAATGAGACTTACGCAATTTGGCGATAAAGTTATGTATTATCTTGACGTGGAACCGGAATATATGGAACCTACAGACGGAAAAGGCGAACAAGATGCCGTTTCGTTCGTGATGGGCCAAGTAAACGAAGAAGGTCATCATATAGACTCGGTCGTAAGCGTCAGCGTAGAAAATGCTAGAAAGTTTGCGGAAGCCATCTTGAAGGTTTGCGACAAGATTGAGGAGGCCGGCAAGTAATGGACGAAATCATAAACGAGCTTAAACAGCATTTATACGCCAGGGCCGATCAGCTACGAACTAATCTCGACGACAGCGAACTAAAGCACGACTGCATTGCGCTAGTTGAGGCGATCAATATACTAGAACAGCGCGCATATGGCCGGATGATTACGCATTTATTCAATATTATATAAAAATATCGGAGGGAAATGTATGGGTCACCTATACCAGCGACCGTATAACGATTTACGTCGAACTATTTCCGATGTGAAACGAACATATTATAACTTGAAATCGGAAATGTCGAGCGCCGATAAGCAGATCAGCGAATTATATCATGAACTAGAAAAAACTGATTTAAGCTTTGACCTCGGCTATCAATATTCGGTTGCATTACAGAATCTATTGCGGAAACGCCGCATAATCAAAGACGAATTTATTCCGGTGGAGATTATGTTTCGGAGTTTAACTAAATCTTTTCCGGATTTGAAAGAGCAGATTAGAAGAAATAGAGAGAAAAGCGAAGAAGTTAGAGCGTCACTCAATGTTACTTATGAAATTACTGAAATACTTAATATTAAAGCGGAGGGGATCGGACAATGAAGGTTATTTCTTTCAAAAAAACAGTCGTAGGGTGGATTAACTTTACAACGCAGGCAGGCGCTACTTATAATATAAACCCGTTAAAGTTTCGCCAAATTACAGGCGTAAGCAAACAAGCTAGAATGGGCTGCGCAGAAGTCACCGAGAAGGAACTTCGTACATTAACAGCGGCGGCTAAACTCATTAAACTGCCGGATGGCTTCGAATGGGTTCCGGCGATATAAGATACAGCCCGATGATGTGCCGTTACTATTGGCGGAGTAACGGGATTTGGCCACGGAGGGCAGGGTAATATGCGCGGCCTATCGACTGGCAATCGGTAGGGATTTGGCCCGCGCGATAATCGGATTTGAAGGCGTGCGGCAACACGCTAAGGCTCGGCCGGTTGGCGACGGTTGAGCGAGAAAGTAGGGGCGATCGGTGGCGCGGTCGCTCTATTAGGTATACATCAGACGATTTAAAAAGCGGACAGAAAGCGGCGCTGGTTATTCGGTTGTATTACGAGGAGGAACGAAGGAAGGCACGGGAAAACTTTGGTAATCGTAACGACCTTTTTCCAGAGTTGGAAAAAGGTTCACCGCAACAAGTACACGTCGAGCTCGCCAAAAAAGCCGGAATAGGCAAGTCTCCAGACATTACCCCAGATTTGGGGCAAGGTTTCGGGGGTAAGAGCGACAAGGCGAACAGTTTGGCGAATTTGAGGCAAAACTCCGAGTCTCCAAATTTGGAGGGTCGGGAATCTGACGGAAGAACGGCAGAAGGCGAAGGAACGACAGGCAGAGAACGCTAATCAGTTAAATGCAAAACTCGGAAGAAAGACGAACTCTCCAGATTTGGAGTTTTCGTCAGCAGACCCTACTGAAACTTTTCAGGGGGGCGTCCGAAAGAATCATTTCCAGATTTGGAAACGAATAAACAACATCATCGAGGACATTCCCGAAGATGATATACCGGCATACATTACGGAAACAAAGTTGAACAGGGACGACTTGAAAAGCGGGCAGAAAGCGGCGCTAGTGATTCGGCTGTTTTACGAGGAATTGGCGAAGGAAGCAAAGGCGAACAGTATGGCGAATTTGAGACAATACACCGAGATGCCAGATTTGGCAAATCGGAGTATTTCAAGAGATACCGCAAATGAGTTAGCTAAAAAAGTGGGAATAGGACGGTCGAGTATGACGTACCTAATTGCAGTCTACCGCAACCGTCCCGACCTATTCGAGCGAGTATTCAACGGAGAGTATTCAATTAATCGGGCATATACGCAAATGAAGGCGGATGAAGAGCCGGAAGAAGTCGAATATGTGACAAATTTGTGAACAATGCAAAAAGCACTTGAAATAGAGTCCAAGTGTCCGATATAATAAGAAGGATATGCGATTTTTTACAGACGGGTGCTATTTTAATAACTACGTATAGTATAACCGATGGGGCGGCCGAGTGTCAAGGAATATGAATATTACAATTCTGTTACAAATGCGGATTGATACCTGTCTTTTATGCCATTTTGCGCCTATACATTATAGAAGGGTGTTTTAACTAGCGACAAATTAGTATTAGTAGGAGACGGCTTTTTATTTTATCGTAGAGTAATAATTTTACGAAGAAAGCCGAAAGATTAATAAATTATAAGGAGACGATAGTATGAGATATTCAGAGTTTTCCGCTATTGCGGGCGAACGTTTATACAAGTGTGCAGTATGCGGCGAAGAATACGGACAGGGCGGAATTTGGTCCAGGACCGGCGAAGACATCACGATATGCCCCGATGATGAATGTATTCGGTCGATATTACACCTCGCGATTGACGCTCTGCTGGACGGACCTTTTATGGGCGATCCGGAGGGACTAACGAAATACTGGCAGGCGGCTACTACGGACGCTTTAAAGTTTAAGAAGGAGGAAGACGCTACTTAGGCGATAATTGTCGACAATTAAAGAGATTAAAACCTTAAAACATACCGGTCGGAACAAGTTCCTCCCGGGATCAGTCTAATAATAACGGATTCTATCGAATATTGAAGACCTTCGATAATACGGGAATGGCGGTATATATTATTTTTCGGCGGTCTTATACTTTTTCGGAGTAAGTTAAAAACGTTGATTCCGATGAAGCCTGTTTTTCAAGGCTGAATCGGTATGTTTTAATTGATTGTAAACAATCGGCGGAAACATGCGCTATACATATATTTTTTCGGAGGTATTAAACAAACGTAAGGATAGGACTGATAAGATAAACAAAACTCGCCAAAAGTGCTATAAACCGCGTCATATCAACGTTTGCGGCGGTTTTTGGATGGGACGCCAAAGCAGTGTAATTCGCGATTATTGGGACGCCAAAGCAGTGTAATTCGTTATAGAGAACGAAATGGAACGGATGCAGGACGCTGTAAACGTTGGTATGACGGGATTTACAGACTTATAGAAGGTGACGCCGAATCGGGATATTTACGAAAACAAAATGACAATAATATTAAAGGGAATTTTTAACAGTAATATTACATTTTCATTACAAATGCGGTTTGATAGGCGTATTTTACCCGTTTTCACGCTTAGAGGGTTGAAGGGAAAAGAGGTATATTACAATTTCGTTACAAATGCGGATTGAAGGTTAACTTTTGACCGATTAGTCCGCTATATAGACGCCGAAAGGATTAATTTACGAAAACACACGAACTTTTCCGCGCTTAGTTCTATATAGACAATGGAAGGGATAATTTTAAAAACGGCTCGTCGTCCAATCGACGGGCTTTTTATATTGCCTTAAATAAACAACAAATTGATTAAAGGAGGCTATTCACACGATGAACCGTCAACTTATTAAAGCAATCCGCGATATTGAAGGACTTAATCAGCACGAATTTGCGAAGCTGGCCGGAGTGTCACGATCTACAATCGCATACATCGAAGCGGATTACATTAATGTGTCACCGGAAATCAGTCGTAAGATTACCGAAGCCATTGGACAAGAGCGCGTCGAAAGAATCGCGGCGCTACTAAACGAAAAATAAAGGGGATGGAAGAGGATGGCAATCGACAGACTAGCGGAGCAAAGAGTATGGAAGGACTTACACCCGAAAGTAAGGCGCGGAGCTTTGGCCGTAATGAATGACGTAACTTTCAAGGACGGCAAGGCCACGCACAACAAGACCGGCGAGGACGTAACACATTTAGTCGACGTCGGGTTTAAAACGACTGACACGCAGGTTAGAGCGTTGCAGGCGGTAGATGAACTAAGCGCTCATGAAATCGAAAATGGTGGCTTTATATTCGCCTTCTTTAAGCAGGCGCGCATGTTCGAAGAAAGGTTTCCGAGCCTTACGAAGCAGGATACGGCCCGTCTAATGTTTATCGGAACATACATCGCATGGGAAACAAACCGGCTACAATCGGACAACGGGAAAAAACATTATACAAAAAAGGACTTAGAAAAATTACTCGAAATGTCGACAAGGCGATTTAACGAGTTTTTCAAACGGTTGGAAAATGAAAACATCATACACGAAGAAGAAACCGGCGAATTATTTATTAATCCGTCGGTTTTTTATCGGGGCGAAATGAAGAAACACGGCTATAAAATAGATGACCTCGAATACACACGACTATTTAAAAAGACAATCCGCGACCTGTATCAGCAATTTAAAGGGCGGACGCTCGGACAGTTGGCGCTTATATATTCGGTGCTTCCTTTTCTAAACTTCGATACAAATATCGTCTGTTTTAATCCAGGGGAAACAAGCGAGGATTTACTTAAGCCGATGGATTTGGATAATTTGGCGGCGCTGCTCGGATATAGAGACAACCATAAGTTAAAACAGGCGCTCAACCGGATAAAAGTCGACGGCAAGCCCGTCTTTGGATTCTTCGAAAATCCTTACGACAGGCGGAAATTTAGAATTGTCGTTAATCCGCGAGTAGTTTACGGAGGTAACGGCAAGTCATTAGCAGCAATCAAGGTTCTATTTAACTAAGTGAAAAATCCGATGATGGCGCGGGCCGGAGGGTAAACGATATTTTTCGGAGAGGGGGAACGGAATGGACGGGAACAGCAAGGCGCAGGCACTTGCGGCATACTTACAGGCGCTCGCTATTTTACAGCGGACTGATAAAACGTATGTGCACCGCGAGATCGCCAAAGTTATGCAGGAAATCGAGAAGGAACTTGGACTAAAAACTAACTGAAAACGGAATGGAGAGGAACGGAATGGAAACGAAAAAGAAACTAACTATCTTCGATATTTATTACTTACTAGGACGCATTGACGCCAAAATTGACGTAGCTACAAAAGGCGGTGAGCGGGCATGAGTACGGAATTAAAGACATGCTCGCGCTGCCAGCAGACGAAGCCGATCGAGGAATACTACGGTGCCAAGAGGTCGTATTGTATCGAATGCGAGCGAGAGACAGCCCGCGAACGTATGCGTAAATATAATGCAACGTTTAGAGGACGAGCTATGACGGCATGGCGAGACGCCAAGAAAGCCGCGGCTAAATACGGCGTATTCGACGACCTTACACTCGATGATGTCCTATATACGTTTAGGATCGCGGAAGGTTGCTGTAATTATTGCGGAGAATATTTCGGCGATAAATTGCAATTAGAGCATATATTTTCGCTGTCGACGGGAGGACATAATACGCTGGCTAATATTACGACCGCCTGCGCAGCCTGCAATTTAAAAAAGCGCGACGAGGCGATTATGACGCATATACAAACTAATCCTTTTGACATCGAGTTAATTAATGCGCTTATTGACCGCATAGCCTATCGGATGGACGTAAATCGCTGGGTAGTTGCAGAACTCTTAGAATTGCAGCAGCGCGATTGTAGGGAGCGTAAATATAAAGGTAAGGGAGTAAGCTAATTGAGTTTCTATTCGAAGGCTGAACAAGAGAGCGTCCTTTTATACGACGCAGCCGCGGGCCATTGGCGAGTATCTTCGACTTATCCTCCGCACATACGCCAGCTAAAAGAACGCGGTCAGATAAGCAGAACGACAACCGATGATGACGGGCGAATCATATACGTTGAGGGCGTAATGGAGCGTAATCAAATAAGGCTATTTAAGCCGATATTGAAGGAGATTGATTAAATGACTAGGAAAAAACGGAAAAATAAAGATATGTCATGGATAGATAAATTGCCGAAAAATAAGAATGGCATTCCGGTTGAATCAGAGAGGCCTCCGCGTATCATATATTCGAACAAACTTAATAAATAAGGGGGATGCGCATTGCCTAAGATAACATTCGAACGAACGCCGGACGCCGCGATTATGAAATATAAGTACGAGGACGAGCCGTTGTTTAGCTATGATTTCTCGCCGCGAATCACGGAACACGCTGCGCACCGCGCGATGGAGTTAGTCGTGATGAATGAACGCCGTAAAAGATGGCGGAAAGTTGAGAGGAAACGATTAAGGGAGCGATTAAATGAATAAACCTAAACGCAAGCCGCGCAGGCCCATCAAGCGAGGATTTACTTTATCGGAAATTATCGGAGAAAATCAATCGGAATTACTGAAAGGAATGAATCGGAATGGAAAAAGAAACGTTCACAAGAGAAGAAGTCAGCCAAATCGTAAGGCAGCGAGTAAACAAGCTGAATGAGCGTATCCATGAACTGGAAATAGAACTCGAAATCCTAAAACTTGATAAGGAGCTGATCGACTATGAGCGAGATCATGACGGAAACTGAACAGCTATATGACGGAATGAAGCCGAAGGAAGCTATCGAAGATCAATCGAAGCAATCCGAAGAAGCCGAAGCAATCGAGGATCAAACGGACGCCCTCATCGAAATTGAGAGAGAAATCGAATCCTATCAGTCGAAGATAGCGAAGCTAGACGAACAGCTCGCCGGATTTAAGGCGGAAAGCATTGCGGAGGCCAAGCGCAAGTCCATGCGCGAGCTACATTATAATGACGATCAGATCGAGCGTTATTTAAGCCATATCGAAGGCGAGACAGCGGACGAGATTAAGGCGTCAGTACTCAAATTAACGACGGACATCCCGCCAGTCGATCCTTACGGCGATCCTTCCTCTATGAACGGAGCCAAGCAGAAACCGACGCACGCAGACCCGGGCGAGTATGGGAAGCAAGCAGCAAAACGAGTTATGCACAAAGTATTTCCGCATTTAAGGGGGAGATAAAATGAGCGAGCAACTAACTGGACTGAAATCAGAATATACCGACAAGTTAAGGCGCTTGAAGCTACTAGAGGCCGGCGTCGATTATGGCGAAATAGATACCTATATTAAGTATTTATCGGCGGACAAGTCGGATGAAATCGAGAAGCAGGCCGCGGAGCTAGTGGCAGATATTGAGCAGAAAAGCAACTTTGGCGATGCTTACTGTGATGATAAAAAAGTTTGGAATCCATTCAAAATAAAAGGAGAAGATGAGATATGAGAATTTTCAACTATGAGAATAAAAGAGTCGAAGAAATAAGTGACGATATGCAAGCAGATGAATTAATCCGTTCGGGGCAGGCAGTAGAATTAGACATCCCTATGTTGACCAGCTATGAAAACAAGGCGGACGAGATACACACGAATTATAAAAAGGAAGTTGAACGGATTAAAAACTCGGACAATCCGTTATTGCAAAGTCCGGAGGTAAGGAAATACGAACTCGATCGACTCGAGCAAGAATACCGCGCGCAGTCGGCGGAAGTGGAGGCCGAGTATAAGGAATGGCGAGCGGCCCAGATCGAAGAATCCAAAGTGCGCGCGGCCCAAGCTACGATTAAAGTCTCCGATAATGACAAGCTAGTCGCCGAACAATTTAAGAATCGCGCGAGCCTTAAACTGGCTGCAGCCGTCGAGAAAGGCGATGCCCTAACGGAGATTAAGAACGAAATAAGCCTGCTCACGGATGGCCAGCGAGTAGCTTTACAGGGCGAAATTGCGGGCCTAATCGGAGGAATCGAAGGCAATGCAACGCATAAGCAAGCGATCATCAGCGCTGTACAGGATATTCGAAATAGCGATTTGCTCGCGGTCAAAGTAGCCGAACAGTTGCCGCATTCCGTTCTCACTATGCAACGCGTAGAGGATATAGCTAAGCGCGTAGCCAGAGAGCCTGGCGCAATGCGTGACGGAGGAATTGACCGCGAGTTTTACGAGGAACATTTGAAAGGTAAAGGAGCGTTTAAAGCATGAATAACGTTATAACTAATCTCGAAGCATTAGCTTCCGGCATCGGCAAGCAGGACGCAGACACGACGGCCAGCTTTTATCATATCGCAAGCCAGCGACTTTTAGAAACGGAGGCAGAGCGTAACGCCTTCCGATATGGTGCGCTGGCTATGTTTGCGGACGTGAGCAATCAGAGGCTAAGGGCGGCTTACTATCGCCGCAAGTTTGGACAGGCTATCAAGCGGATTTAATCAATATCCTCGATGATGGCAAGCTGACGGCCGGAGAGGACAAGGCGCGTAACCGTGCGCAATGCAAACTACGAGTTCGAGCAGACGGGGCGGTCCGGCACGCTGTCCCCGTCAATATACTAAGGAGGATTATAGCATGATAACGATAGATTTTAGGATATACTCACGGGCTACCAAGGGCGGAGGAGCCTTTATAAAATCGAGTACGGTTCAGTCGAAAAGCACTAAGGCCGGCGGTAATCAACGTAGAGGCCGGCCGCATTGACTGGCGCCTCATCTATGCGAATATAGACCCAACGCCTTCATCGAAGAAGAACTCGGCAAGCTCGAAGAAACAAGCCCGGACAGCATAGCGGCGTTGGCGCGGAAAGTAAATGAGCAGGTGGCGGGCGAGGATAGTTTCATCAGTCCGGCTTGCGATGTCGGCGTCCTTATATGTCGCTAGGGGCGATTTAGAGCGAATTAGTTAGGAGATTACGGGGGAATGTCCGATAAATTCGAAATAACTATTGACGTTCTGAAAACGGTACGATATACTCATAAACAACGTTAGATATTTCCGTATAAGCTATCGGAAACCATCAACGATTGAAAGTAAAAGATAAACGTATAGTACCGTGAGAAACGTTGATATAGCGCCGTTGTCTATGATGTTACGAGTAAGCCGCCTGCGACGATTGAGTGGGAGTAATTCACTAGAGGCATTTGAAGTGAAAACGTTGATTTGACTGCATTTCAATGGTACGTAAAATGGATAAAATGATTAAAAATGAATAGGTTCTCCGCCAGGATTCCGCCAGAGGAAACGGAGAAAAATGAGGGATATTGTGTAAAAGCAGTATCTCTTTTTTGTTTTCCAAAAGATTTTTAGATCAATGTTTATAAGCTTTTTTGCAGATTTGTTATAAGAAAGTGAAATACTACATTAATAAATTTATTAGAACATTTAATCGGCTTTTTAAGATTTCCTCCGCCAAAAGGATACTTTATTAGTTGTGACTTAGACTTTGGAGTGGTAGAAGCTGAAATATAACATAATCTATGCTGACCCACAATATAGAGTTTTGAATCTGATAAATATTTGTGCTAATATAAGTTCAAATGTAAGGAGGAATTCTAATGGGTTTATACTCTATTTTTGTAATTGATAACGTTCATTATCAACCAAATGTGATGCTAGTATAGTTTCATGGACACATCTAAGTTAAATTTATACAATGACTTTTAAGGAGGATGTGTCCGATGAGTAAGAAAAATAATGGGAAACGGTATAACGATGATTTCCGAAAAATGATT